>NZ_JBHLZP010000923.1:0-1870 GCF_042429965.1 Actinoallomurus acaciae | reverse complement strand
GTTCGACGCCGGGGCGTGGGTCGCGGTCACCGGCGCGCCGCTGCTCGTACGGCCGGGGACGATGAACGCGCCGTTCCACGTTCCGGCCGGCGCGGTCGTGGAGTTCGGCACGCCGTCCTCGGGGGTCCGCACCTACGTCGCGGTCCGCGGCGGCATGGAGGTCGAACCGGTGCTCGGCCGCCGCTCCACCGACGTGCTGTCCGGGCTCGGCCCGCCGCCGCTGTCCGCGGGTGACCGGCTGGACCTCGGCCGCGCGACCGGCCCGATCACCGTGGACGTCGCGCCCGTGCCCGAACCGGAGATCGAGCCGGTGCTGCGGATCGCTCCCGGGCCGCGCGACGACTGGTTCGAGACGCTCGCCCCGCTGACCGGCGCGGCGTACGAGGTGACGGCGCAGAGCAACCGCGTCGGCGTGCGGCTGGAGGGACCCGCGCTGACCCGGCGCCGGGAGGGCGAGCTGCCGAGCGAGGGCATGGTCACCGGCTCCCTGCAGGTGCCGCCGAACGGACTGCCGATCATTTTCCTCGCCGACCATCCGACGACCGGGGGTTATCCGGTGGCGGCGGTGCTGGCCGCGGACGACGTCCCGCGCGCGGCCCAGCTGCGGCCCGGCCAGCGCGTGCGGTTCCGGCTCATCGGGGCGTGACGGGCGGGCTCACCAGGAGGCGCCGTCCGTGCGCCGCGCCTGTTGCGGCATCTCGACGACGGTGACGTCGTTGGCGATGCGCAGGCCGGCGGCGGACTCGCGGGCGACGGCCTCGATCAGCGCCCTCCGCCGCGCGGTGGCCACCTGACCCCGCAGGACGACCACGTCGTCGCGGACGACGACGTCGATGCCGAACTCCACCGTGCGGGCGTCGGCGGCGAGCCGGTCCCGGATGCGAACCGCGAGAGGATGCGAGGCGTTGTCGGTGGCCATGCGCCGCTCCCTTCCCGTGGCTCATCGCCTTCCGCACGATGGCACAACCGGGCCGGCTCCGCGCTCGGGTCTGGAAAAGGCATTGCAACTTTCACGGGAGACCGTCCTCGCGGGTCCCTGCCCCGACGGCCACGGGGCAAACGCCCAGGCGAGGGCGGGATCTCACGGCTCCGGATACGCCGCCCGCCACAGCGTTTCCCGCACGTTAATTCATCGCCGCGCGAATAGTAATAATTGCCCAATTGTTACGGCAATCAAGGCGTCCATCGCCGCAGTTCAGCGGGTGGATGAGGTTTGAGCGGCGCCGAGCGGTGCGACATGGGGTTGAGGCGGCGCACGGCGGATCATGCCCGCCGGGAACGACCGCAGAATAGCCGATTTTGCCCAATCTGTGGCGAGTTTGGCGACATTGTCGCTGTGGCAGGGATCTTTCAATAGGCCACCGCGTAAAGGAGCACATTTGAGAATCGACATGGTCTCCGAGCACGCCAGCCCGCTCGCGACGCCCGGCGGCGTCGACGCCGGCGGACAGAACGTCCACGTCGGCGCCCTCGCCGCCGCGCTGGCGCGGCGCGGTCACGAGGTCACGGTGCACACCCGGCGCGACGATGTCGCGCTGCCGGACTCGGTCGGCTACGCGCCCGGTGTCACCGTGGAGCACGTACGGGCCGGGACGCCGCCGCGGTGATCGCCACGTGCGCGGACGAGACACGGGAGCTGGAGTCGTACGGCGTCCCGCCCGGCTCGGTCCACGTGGTGCCGTGCGGGGTCGACGTCGACCGCTTCCGTCCCGACGGGCCGGTCGCCCCGCGCGGGGACCGGCCACGCGTGCTCACGACCGGCCGTCTCGTGCCCCGTAAAGGCGTGGACACCGTCATCGAGGCGTTGTGCCACGTGCCGGACGCCGAGCTGGTCGTGGCCGGCGGGCCCGGACACGCGGACCTCGGGCGC
>NZ_JBHLZP010000922.1:0-1871 GCF_042429965.1 Actinoallomurus acaciae | reverse complement strand
CCGCCATGCGCAGGGCGTCCGGCCGCAGCGGCACGTGGCGCTCGGCGGCGCGTTCGCGCAGCCGGCGCTCGACCTCGGGATCGCGGTGGAGCGTCACGCCGGCGGCGCGGGCCAGGGCCTCGCGCGTCATGTCATCGGAGGTCGGCCCGAGACCACCCGTCATGATCACCGCGTCGGCGCGCCGCAGGGCCTCACCCAGCGCCCCGGCGATGACGTCGAGATCATCGGGGACCACCGTGCTGCGCGTGACCTCGGCGCCCGCCTCGGTCAGCCGCCACCCGAGCCAGGTGGCGTTCCCGTTCGCGGTGTCGCCGCGCAGCAGCTCGTCACCGACCGTCAGCAGTTCGACTCGCGCGGCCATCGGTCCACAGCCTCCACGCCTTGACGACATAGTCCAGTCCGGTCACGACCGTGACGAGCACGGCCGCGCCCATCGTCACCCACCGAAGCACGTCGATGGGGCCCGGCATCACATAGAACCCGATGGCGAACACCTGCAGCATCGTTTTGAGCTTGCCGCCCCGGCTCGCCGCGATGACGCCGTACCGGATGACGACGAACCGCAGCAGGGTGATGCCGATCTCCCGCAGCAGGATCACGACGGTGACCCACCACCACAGGTCGCCCAGCAGCGACAGGCCCACCAGCGCCGAACCGGTCAGGGCCTTGTCCGCGATCGGATCGGCGATCTTGCCGAAGTCGGTGACGAGGTTGCGGCTGCGGGCGAGCTGCCCGTCGACGCGGTCGGTGAAGGAGGCCGCCGCGAAGACCACCAGCGCCGCGATCCGCCACCAGGTGCCGTCGGTGAACAGCAGCCAGAGGAACACCGGCACGAGCAGGAGGCGCACGACCGTTAGCAGGTTGGCGATGTTGAGCAGCCCGGCCTGCGGCACGACCGGAGCGGCGATCGGATCGCCTGCCGCCCCGATCGATTCTTCGCCGGCCGTCAACGCTCGTCCACGACGGCGAGAAGGTCGACGCCCATCGCCTCGACGACGCGCGCGGAGACGAACGCGCCGACCGGCGCGTCGCCCTTGAGCGTCACCACGCCGTCGATCTCGGGGGCCTGGTGCGCCGCGCGGCCCTCACCGGACTCCTCCACGAGGACCTCGACGGTCTCGCCCAGGCGTTCTTCGGCGCGCTGGGCGGTCAGCTCCTCGGCGAGCACCGACAGGTCGGCGACCCGGGCGGCCACCTCCTGCTCGTCGACCTTGCCGGTGAAGCCGGCGGCCTCGGTGCCCTCCTCGTCGGAGTAGCCGAACACGCCGATCGCGTCGAGCCGCGCCGCGGTGAGGAACCGGGCGAGCTCGTCGACGTCCTTCTCGGTCTCGCCGGGGAAGCCGACGATGAAGTTGGACCGTACGCCGGCCTCCGGCGCGAGCTCACGGATCCGCTCCAGCAGGTCGAGGAAGCGCTCGGTGTCGCCGAACCGGCGCATCCGCCGCAGAAGAGGGCCGCTGGCGTGCTGGAACGAAAGGTCGAAGTAGGGCGCCACGCCGGGTGTGGTGGCGATCGTCTCCAGCAGGCCGGGGCGCAGCTCCGCGGGCTGGAGGTAGCTCACGCGCACCCGCTCGATGCCCTCCACCGCGGCGAGCTCGGGCAGCAGGGTCTCCAGCAGCCGCAGGTCGCCCAGGTCCTTGCCGTACGAGGTGGAGTTCTCGCTGACGAGGATGACCTCGCGGACGCCCTGGCCGGCCAGCCAGCGCGCCTCCTCCAGCACCTCGGTCGGCCGGCGCGAGACGTACGCGCCGCGGAACGCCGGAATCGCGCAGAAGGTGCACCGCCGGTCGCAGCCGGAGGCGAGTTTGAGCGGCGCGGCCGGGCCACCGCCGAGCCGCCGGCGCAGCACCCGCGGCCCGGACGCCGGCGAG
>NZ_JBHLZP010000921.1:0-1874 GCF_042429965.1 Actinoallomurus acaciae | reverse complement strand
CGCCGGACGCGGCCTCGCGCGGCCGGTCGGTCCGGGTCGCGTCGGCCGGGCCGTCGCCGGGCTCGTTCGTACGGCCGGACGCGGGCTCGCCCTCCGCGGATCCGCTCGATGGGGACTCGTCGGCCGGAGACTCGCCGGGGGGTTGGCTCACTGTCGCCTCCTCGGGGGCACGTCCATCCGCGGACATGATCCCATTCGGGGCGCCGGTGATCGAGTGATCGGCGGAAAGCGGACGGGGCGGTGCGTCCGCGCGCCGAGATCTACCCGGATTCCCGGCGAGCCTGCGATCCGCTCAGTGGGGCAGCTTGACGACCGACACGAAGAAGTCGTCGATCTGGCGGACGATGCGGATGAAGTCGTCGAAGTCCACCGGCTTGGTGACGTACGCGTTCGCGTGCAGGTCGTAGCTGTTCAGGATGTCCTCGTCCGCCTCCGAGGTCGTCAGCACGACGACGGGGATGGAGCGCAGGTCCGGGTCGGCCTTGATGTCGCGCAAAACCTCCCGGCCGTCCTTACGCGGCAGGTTGAGGTCGAGCAGGATCAGGTCGGGCCGGGGTATGCCGGCGTACGGGCCCTGCCGGCGCAGGTAGGCCGTCGCCTCCTCCCCGTCGCTGACGACGTGGAGGTTGTTGCGGAGCTTGTTGTCGTCGAACGCCTCCCGGGTCAGGAGCACGTCACCGGGGTCGTCCTCCACGAGGAGGACCTCGATCGAGCGTGCGCCGTCAGTCATCGTCGTCTCCAGCGGGAAGGGTCCAGCGGATGGTCGTGCCGGTGCCGCCCCGGGCGGTGGCCCCGGAGCCGTCGGCGTCGGACGCGGGGGTGTCGAGCCAGATCCGGCCGCCGTGATGCTCGACGATCTTCTTGCACATCGCCAGGCCGATACCGGTCCCCGTGTAGACGTCCTGGGGATGGAGGCGCTGGAAGATGAGGAAGATGCGCTCACCGTACTTGCCGTCGATCCCGATGCCGTTGTCGGAGCAGGAGAACTCCCAGAACGCGCCGTCCCGGCGGGCGCCGATGTGCACGCGTGGCGGCTCGTCGCCGTGGAACTTGATCGCGTTGCCGACGAGGTTCTGCAGCAACTGGGTGTACTGGGTCTGGTCGCCCGGCAGCCGCGGCAGTTCGTCCGCGGTCACGTCGGCCTCATTGTCCTCGCGCAGCTGGGCGAGGTTGAACAGCGCCCGGTCCAGGCACGCCCGCAGGTCGACCGTCGCCTCGCGGCGTTCGATCCGGCCGACGCGGGAGAAGCTCAGCAGGTCGTTGATGAGCACCTGCATGCGCTTGGCGCCGTCGACCGCGAACTCGATGTACTGCCTGCCGCGGTCGTCCAGCTTGTCGTTGTACTTTCGCTCCAGCATCTGGCAGAAGCTGGCGACCTTCCGCAGCGGCTCCTGCAGGTCGTGGCTGGCGACGTACGCGAACTGCTCCAGTTCGGCGTTCGACCGGCGCAGCTCGGTGGCCTGCTCGTCCAGCCGGCGCCGGGCCTCGGAGGTGAAGCGCCACTCCTCCACGAGACGCTGCCGCATGCCGTCGACGATGGTGGCCAGCTCGACGAACTCGGCCGAGCCGCGGAGTTCGAGGGAGTGGGTCAGGTCGCCCTGCGCCACCGCCCGTACGTTGGTGGCCAGCGACGACAGCGGGCGCAGGACGGCCCGCCGGATCAGCCACGCGAGGCCGGCGGCCGACAGCAGAGTGACCACGACGGCCACGGCCAGGGACCAGTAGACCCGGTCGACCTGGTCGTTCAGCCGGCGGGCGAACCTCTGGTACAGGGCGGTCTGGTCCCGCTGGAGCGTCGCGTTGGCGGCGCGGACCCGCGAGAACGGCGCGTCACCGGCGCCCGCCGCGGAGCCGCGCCGGGCGGCGAGCGGCTC
>NZ_JBHLZP010000920.1:0-1876 GCF_042429965.1 Actinoallomurus acaciae | reverse complement strand
CCCGGCCAGTCCGGCTCCGATGATCGCGATCGGGCGGTTCATGTGATGCTCCATACCTTGTCGTGAACTTCGCGGCACGTACGGACGACACCGCGACGACCCGCTGTCGCAAAACCGAGTTCACGGCAGCGCAACTGGACACCATCGCCCGCGCTGCCGACAAGCTGCGAGCCGCAGTGGAGTCCTACGTCGGCGATTCCACACCACCTGCACAGGACTGACCCGCCCCTGGGACAGTCGCCGGTAGCGGCGGCGAAAGCGCTGGATTCGCCTCGACGGTGCGTCCGCATCACTGCCTCGGTGCGGCACTGTCAGCGCTGAAGTGAGGTCCGGGAGAAGCAGTCCGATTTCGCTCGTGTGGGGTCGGGTCGAGGGCCTGCCGCCGGGGTGCACGGCCAGATCCGCCCCGCGGCATGGACATCAGTCAACGCGGTCTCGCCGGCCGTGAGCGGTGGCCCGTCGTGCGGGCACCCCTGGCGGGGTCGGCGCCATCACCGCTGTTGCCCTCGTCCTACTCCAGCACGAGAACAACCGCACCGTCTGACGATCACAGGCCGTTGTGACGCCGCCGATGAGATCGCCCTCTGTCACGGCGCCGCTCCGGAGCGGCCATCGAGCTGCCGCCTACACCGCCGCGCACTCCCATTGGGTGAACACCGTGCTCGTACGCTCGGTCGCCGCCAACCTCCTCGCGAAGTAGGCCGGATCCGCCGTCCGGCCGCCGATCGCCCCGGGGCGGGGACCGTATGGTGTCGCGGATCAGTGATGATACATACTGTCTCATCTATAAGCCCAGTATGACGGGATCAGTGAGACGCTATGTCGCATGATGATGTCGAAGTGGAACCGGTCGACGTGGTGGTCGTCGGCGCCGGGCCGACCGGCCTGACCGTCGCGGGACGGCTGGCGGGGCTGGGGGTCCGGGCGCTGGTCCTCGACGCCTCCGCCGGGCCGACGCGGACCTCGAACGCCGCGCTGGTGCACGCCGCGACCCTGGAGCTGTACGAGCGGCTCGGCGTCGTGGACGAGATGGTCGCCGCCGGACGAGAGGTACGCCGCCTCCGCCTGGCCGACCGGGACCGGACGCTGGCGCGCGTGCGCCTCACCGACGTTCCCGGCACGTACCGGTTCGCGCTGAGTGTGCCGCAGAGCACGACGGAGGAGATCCTCCTGCGGTGGCTCGACCGGTCGGGGGTGACCGTGCGGCGGGAGCACCGGGCCGACGCGGTGGACGAGGACGGGGACGGCTACGTGGTCAGGGGCACCCGGCGCGGGACGCCCTTCGCGGCGCGGGCGCGCTACGTGGTCGGGGCCGACGGCTCGCACAGCGCGGTCCGGTCCGCGGCCGGACTGGACTTCCCCGGCCGGACCTACTCCTCGCAGTTCGTGCTGGCCGACGTCGAGCTGGCCGGGCGGCTCCCCGCCGACGACGAGGCCGTCGTACACCTGTCGCCCGACGGCGTCACCGTGATCGGCCGGCTGCCCGGGCCGCGGCACCGGATCATCGCGACGGCCGACGCCGGGTCCGAGGTCCCGGAGGCGCCCGGCGTGGAGTTCGTCGACGCGCTGCTGGCGCGCCGGGGGATCGATGCGCGGCTCACCGGGCCTCCCGCCTGGTCCTCCCGGTTCCGGATCCACCACCGCGTCGCGGAGCGCTTCCGCTCCGGCGGTGTCTTCCTGGCCGGCGACGCCGCGCACGTGCACAGCCCGGCCGCGGGCCAGGGCATGAACACCGGGATCGCCGACGCGTACGACCAGGCGACACGGCTGGCGGCGGTGCTCACCGGGCAGGCGGGCGAGGAGGTCCTGGACGGCTACGAGGCCGCGCGGCGGGCGGCGGCGCTCGACGTGCTCCGGTTCACCGACCGGATGACCC
>NZ_JBHLZP010000919.1:0-1881 GCF_042429965.1 Actinoallomurus acaciae | reverse complement strand
CGCGGCCACGCCGCGGCCGCCGGCGATGCCGCCGGCCGCCAGCACGGGCACCGGCGCCGCCAGATCCACCACGACCGGCACGAACGGCAGAGTGGACCGCCCGTGCCGGGCTCCGTGCCCGCCGCTCTCGGTGCCCTGGGCCACGATGACGTCGGCGCCCAGGTCCACGGCCCGCCGGGCCTCCTCCAGGTCGGTGACCTGGATGACCAGCACCGCTCCCGCGCGCCGGATGGGCTCCACGAACGGGCCCGGGTCGCCGAAGGACAGCATGACCGCTCGCGGGCCGTGCTCCAGCGCCAGCTCGATCGCCCCGGTGTCGGTCGCCCAGGTCTGGAACCCGACACCCCACGGTGCATCCGTGCCCTCGGCGACGATCGGAAGCTCGCGTTCCAGCCAGGCTCGATCTCCCTTCCCCGCGCCGAGCATCCCGAGACCGCCGCCGCGAGAGACCGCCGCCGTCAGCGCGCCGCCGGCCGACCCTCCCATCGGTGCCAGCGCGATCGGATGCCGCACCCCGAACAACTTCGTGAACGCCGTGGACAACGTCATGACCCCATCATCCGCCCCGGGCGCGACGATTCAGATGAGGGCTGGATCTCTACCCGGCCGGGCGCCCGTCCGTTGAGGTGGAGCCGTGAGCCGAGCCTTCCCCTTCGCCGGTGTCCTGCACGCCATCTGGAACGCCGTGGCCAAGGCGGCGCCCGACGGTACGCCGGTTTCGCCCTCATCGGCGCGGCCCAGGGCGCGGCCGGGCTGTTCATGGTGCTCGCGGCCGGGACGCCGGCGTGTGCCTCCTGGCCCTGGATCGCCGCCTCGGTCGCGCTGCACGTCGTCTACACGGCTCTGCTCGCCCGCTCGTACGAACTGGGCGACTTCAACCAGGTCTATCCGCTCGCCCGTGGCGTTCGTCGCCGCCACCGCGCTCGGTGAGCGCCTCACCGGATTCCAGCTCAGCCGGGGTCGCGGCGGTCTCGGCGCCCTGGCGTTCGCGGGCGGGGTGTCGCGGCGGCAGGCCGACGCCATCGGCGCCGCGCTCCTCACCGGCGTCTCGATCGCCGGGTACATCGACGGCGTCGGCGTACGGCACCCGGGCACGGCCCTCGGCTACAGCGGCTGGCTCTTCTTGTGCATGGGCCGCCGGTCATCGCCTGGGTGCACCTGGCGCGCGGCGCGGCCGTATGGCGCGGCGTCGCCGCCCAGTGGAGGTTCGGCCTGCCCGGCGGTCTGATCTCCGTGCTCGGCTACGGCATCGTCGGGTGGGCGCGGACGCGCGGGGCGCCGGCCGCCGTCGCGGCCCTGCGAGAGACCGGAGTGATCATCGGTGCCGTCATCGGAGCGGTCTTCTTCCGCGAGCGGATGGGACTGCCGAGGTTCGCCGCCGCCGGCGTGGTCGTCGTCGGCGTCGCGCTCATCAACGTGCACCGACCTGCGCGCCGCTCCGACGCCGCACGAACCGTGAGGTCCAGCCGGACGAACGGTTCCGACCCCGATCCGCCCCGCCGCCGTCGTGTTCACCGGAGACGCCCGCGGACCGGCACGAGGCCGGGAACGCCTCACACCGGTCCTCGGGCCCGGTCACGACCGTACGTCGCCGGTCGTGACCATCGCGTCCGCCCGGCCGTCGATCACCCGGTTGTAGACCGCCTCCGTCTCGGCCGCGATCCGGCTCCAGGAGTACCGCTCGCGCGCCCGTACGGCGGCCGCGGCGGCCAGGGACGGGCCCAGGCGGGGATCGGTCAGCAGCCGCCGCAGCCGCCCGGCCAGCGCGCTCGGCACCAGCGGCGGAACGTACAGGCCGGTCACCCCGTCGACGACCGTGTCCAGGTGACCGCCGACGGAGGAGACGACCACCGGCACCCCGCACGCCATGGCCTCGAGCGC
>NZ_JBHLZP010000918.1:0-1884 GCF_042429965.1 Actinoallomurus acaciae | reverse complement strand
CCGGCGGACGGGCACGATCTCGTCCTCCAGCACGCTCGTCAGCGGACCGATCGCCTCGCGGCTGTCCAGACCGCCGAGCGCGGACGCGGCCCTCACCCGGACGCGCCAGTCGGGGTCGGTCAGCGCGACCTCGCCCAGCTCGGGGGCGGCGCGCAGCACGGCGAGGCCGCGGACGGTCTCGGCCCGGGCGTCGTCCTCGCGGCTCAGGGCCTGAGTGTAGATCTCCCAGGCGGCGGCGCGCATGGCGCGGACCAGTTCGGCGGCGACGGCGCGGACGTACGGGTCGGGGCCGTTCGTCTCCGCGTCCACGAGTGCGCGGACGCCCTTCTCGCCGATCAGCACCTCGCGCTCGTCGATGAGGGCGTCGGCGGCGGCGCGGCGTACGCCGGGGTCGGGGTCGGCTAGCGTGCGGGCCAGCGCGTTGCCGGTCTCTTCGCTGAGTGTGGGCTCGTCCACGGGCAGGTCGATGACGGTCATGGGATCCTCCGGAGCTGATGCGGCGATCGGGCGCGGGGCGATCACCGGCGACACAGCGAGCTGGCCTGCCGCCGCAGGTCGACGTGCAGTCGCGCGATCAGCGGATCTCTCCGGTACACGGTTTCGATCGTGAAGGAGAAGCCCTCTATTGTCAATCGGTTAGGTAGGGAACTCAGGTCTTCTCGAGGTACTCCGCGCGTTCCGCGTCGACGAGCGTGGCCAGCTCGGCCGCCAGCGCGGGATGGTCGCGCAGCTCCGGGTCGGCCTCTACGAGCGTGGTCGCCTCGGCGCGGGCCTCCTTGATGATCTCCTCGTCGCGCAGCAGCGTGAGCAGCCGCAGGCTCGACCGCCGGCCGGACTGGCTCTCGCCGAGCACGTCGCCCTCGCGCCGCTGCTCCAGGTCGATGCGGGACAGCTCGAACCCGTCGAGCGTCGAGGCGACCGCGTCGAGGCGCTCACGCGCCTTGGACTCCTCCACCGCGTCGGTGACGAGCAGGCACAGGCCAGCGTGCCGGCCGCGGCCGACCCGGCCGCGCAGCTGGTGCAGCTGGGAGACGCCGAACCGGTCGGCGTCCATGACGACCATGACCGTGGAGTTGGGCACGTCGACGCCGACCTCGATCACGGTGGTGGCGACCAGGACGTCCAGCTCGCCCGCCGCGAACCGGCGCATCACCGCGTCCTTCTCATCCGGGTGCATCCGGCCGTGCAGCACGTCGACCCGCAGGCCGTGCAGCGGGCCCTCGCTCAGCTTGGGCGCGACGTCGAGCACCGCCAGGGGCGGGCGCCGGGCGCCGTCGTCGTCCTCGTCCTCGGGGACGTCCTCCGGCGAGGCGGGCTCCTCGTCGCCGATGCGCGGGCACACGACGTACGCCTGGCGCCCCTGGGCGACCTCCTCGCGGATGCGTTCCCAGGCGCGGTTCCAGTAGGCGCGGTTGGCGGACGGCACGACGTGCGTGGCGATCGGCGAACGGCCGGCGGGCAGCTGGGTCAGCGCCGAAGTGTCCAGGTCGCCGTAGACGGTCATCGCGACGGTGCGCGGGATCGGCGTCGCGGTCATGACGAGGACGTGCGGGCGCCCGCCGGTGGCCTTCTCCCGCAACGCGTCGCGCTGCTCGACGCCGAAGCGGTGCTGCTCGTCGATCACGACGAGGCCGAGGTCGGCGAACTGCACGTGCTCCTGGAGCAGCGCGTGCGTGCCGACGACGATGCCGGCCGCGCCCGAGGCCGCGTCGAGCAGGCCCTCACGGCGCGCCTTGGCCCCCTGCGAGCCGGTCAGGAGGGCGACGCGTGTGGCGTGCTCGGCGCCGCCGAGCCGCCCGGCCTCGGCGAGCGGCCCGAGCATCGCGACGATCGAACGGTGGTGCTGCTGGGCCAGCACCTCGGTCGGCGCGAGCAGCGCCGCCT
>NZ_JBHLZP010000917.1:0-1890 GCF_042429965.1 Actinoallomurus acaciae | reverse complement strand
CTGGCCGCGCTGCTCGGCGCGGTCACGGTGGGCCGCGCGGGCTGGACGCGGCCGGAGGTGCCCGGCCTGCTCGCGGCCGCCCTCATCCTGCTGGCGGGCTTCGTGACGGTGGAGTTGCGAAGCGCCGAGCCGATGCTGGACCTGCGGCTGTTCCGCCGGCCCGACTTCACGGTCGCGACGGCCGGCGCCCTGTGCACCGGGGCCGCGGTGATCGGCATGATGAGCTACCTGCCGACCGTGGCCGGTGACGTGCTCGGCGAGCCGCCGCCCGCCGCCGGCGCGGTCATCTCGTTGTGGGCCGGAGTCTCCTTCGTGGTCTCCCTCCTGGTCCGCCGGCTCACCGTCGCGGCCCGTCACCTCATCGCGGCCGGCCTGGTCCTGTGCGCCGCGGGTGAGCTCCTGCTGCTCGTCCTCGCCCCCGGCCGCGGCTGGTGGACGATGGCGCCGGGTCTCGTCGTCAGCGGCATCGGCAGCGGACTGCTCAACGCCGCGCTGGCCGGCATGGCGGTGGGAAGCGTGCCGCCGTCGCGTACGGCGATGGGGTCGGGCGCCAACAACACCGCGCGCTACGTGGGCGCCTCGCTCGGCGTGGCGATGGTGGTCGCCGTCGACGCCTCCGCGTCCGGACCGGCGCGGGGAGCGCACGCCGCGCTCGCGGTGTCCGCGAGTCTCGCACTCGCCGGCGCGATCGTCACTACGCTCATCGGTAGGAGCATGCGCGTCAAGTGAGGGTGTGGTACAAGAACCGTCGGTTGTTTCTTGTAACGCCCCCGCACCGACGCGCCGGGAGGTGAGGCGTCAGACTGTCGGGCACCCCTCGGTGGAAGGCTGACCGTGTTCTTCTGGTTCCTCAAGCACATTCTGCTCGGCCCCTGGCTGCGTCTGTTGTTCCGGCCCAAGGTCGTCGGCACGATGCCCAAGCGGGGGCCGGCCATCATCGCCTCGAACCACCTGTCGTTCTGCGACTCGCTGTTCCTGCCGCTCATGGCGCCGGGGCAGCTGGTCTTCATCGGCAAGGACGACTACTTCGTCCGCAAGGGGATCAAGGGCCGGCTCATGGCCGCCTTCTTCCGCGGCGTCGGCACGATCCCGGTGGACCGGCGCGGGGGCAGCGAGGCCGCCGACGCCCTCAGCACGGCGCTGCGCGTCCTGCAGGAGGGCCGGCTGTTCGGCATCTATCCCGAGGGCACGCGGTCGCCGGACGGCCGGCTGTACCGCGGCAAGACCGGCGTGGCGCGGCTCGCGGTGGAGTCCGGCGCGCCCGTGTACCCGTGCGCGCTCATCGGCACCGACGAGATCCAGCCCACCGGCTACCGCATGCCCCGCAAGATCATGCAGCCGGTGATCAAGCTCGGCGAGCCGCTCCGGTACGACAAGGACGCCGACCTGCGCAAGGCGACCGACGAGATCATCGCGGCGATCCGGTCCCTGTCCGGCCAGGAGTACGTCGACGTGTACGCCTCGCAGGTCAAGAAGGGCTGACGAAACCGGACTCATACGCGGCGATCACCGCCTGCGTGCGGTCGCGGGCCTGGAGCTTGGCCAGCACGTTGCCGACGTGCGTCTTGACCGTCTCCACGCTGACCACCAGCTCGCCCGCGATCTCGGCGTTGGACAGCCCGCCGGCCATGAGCGTCAGGACCTCCCCCTCGCGGTCCGTGAGGCGCGCGGCGCGCATCCGGTCGGCGTCGCGGCCGCCCGCGTGCCGGGCGGCCAGCCCGCGGATCGCCGTGGGGAACAGCAGCGAGTCGCTCAGCGTCACGGTGCGCAGCGCCTGGATGATCTCCTCGGTCCGGGCGCGCTTGAGCAGGAAGCCGCTCGCGCCCGCCCGCAGCGCCTCGTACACGTAGTCGTCGTTCTCGAACGTGGTGATGACCAGGATGCGCGGCG
>NZ_JBHLZP010000916.1:0-1892 GCF_042429965.1 Actinoallomurus acaciae | reverse complement strand
AAGTCCGGGTGGGCCTTGAGGAACCTCGCCGTCGGCCCGCCCCTGCGTGACGAGTCCGGCCGCGCCCCCGAGCCCGGACCACCCCTGATCTGAGAATGCGGAGAACACCCCCGAATGAGAACGCCCCGGTGGATCACCCTCGCCGCCCTGGCCGCCACGGCCGCCCTCACCGCCGCCTGCGGCGCATCGAACGCCTCGTCGTCCTTCACGCTGCGGCTCGCCGGGATCGGGCCGGGCAACCGGCTGAGCGGCGCCTTCGGCTACCTGCAGAGCAAGGGAAGGCTGCTGCCCCTGCTGCGCGCGGCCGGCGTCAAGGACGTGAAGATCTACACCTTCCCGAACGGCCCCGACCTGAACCAGGCGCTGGCCGGGAACGCGCTCGACGTCGCCATCTACGGCGACACGCCCGCGCTGGTGGCGCGCGGTGCCGGCCGGCCCACGCGGCTGCTCGGCATCGCCGGCATCGACACCGACGCCGACATCATCGCCCGGAAGGGCGGCCCGGCCGCACTGCGCGACCTGCGGGGCAAGAAGATCGCCGTGCAGACCGGCTCGTACATGCACCGGTACCTGCTGGGCGCGCTGGCGGACGCCCACGTGGCCCCCGTCAAGATCGTGCACGTGTACCAGACCGACCTGGACGCGCCCCTCGCGCGCGGTGACATCGACGCGGCCGCCGTGACGCCGCCCTACGCCGAGGAGTACCGGCGTAAGGGGTACCAGATCATCGATGTCGCGTCCCGCGACCATCCGGACTACCGCGGCACCGGCGCCGCCGTCGCGACGGCGAGGTTCCTCAAGGCCCACCCGGACTTCGTCGCGGTGTGGGACAGGGCCCAGGCGGAGGCGGTCCGGGCGGCCAAGGCGAACTGGGCGGACTACCTGAGCTTCTCCGCCGTCGTCACGCACTTCCCGGCCGACATCACCAAGCAGGTCACCCTGCCCGACCAGCTCAACGCCGAGCCGTTTCCGGCCGCCGGGCTGAAGCTGCTGAACGGCACCCAGCGGTTCCTGGTCCAGGAGAAGTTCATCAAACGCAATTTCTCGATCGATGACTGGATCATTACGGCGAAGGGCAAATGATCGGGTATGCGCCTGGACACCGACGTACTCGTGCTGGGCGGCGGCCCGGCCGGCACCTGGGCGGCGATCGCGGCGGCGGGCACGGGCGCCGACGTGATCCTCGCCGACAAGGGCTACTGCGGCACCAGCGGCGCCACCGCCTCCGGCGGCAACAACCTGTGGTACTTACCGGAGGACCCGGAGGTCCGCGACGCGGCCATGGCCGAACGTGAGACGGCCGGCGGCGGCCTCACCGACCGCACCTGGATGACCCGCGTGCAGGAGGAGACCTACCGCCAGGTCAACCGGCTCGCCGGCTGGGGGTACCGGTTTCCGGCCGACGAGTACGGCAGGGAGCGGCGCAACACGCTGCAGGGGCCGGAGTACATGCGCCGCATGCGCGGGCGGGTGCGGCGCTCCGGCGTCCGCATCCTCGACCACCATCCGGCGCTGGAGCTGCTGACCGACTCCGCCGGAGTCGTGTCGGGCGCGGCCGGCCTGCGCCGTCAGGAGGGCTGGGAGCGCTATGAGGTACGGGCCGGGGCGGTCGTGCTGGCCACCGGCGGGTGCGCGTTCCTGTCCGGCGCGTTCGGGCTCAACATCGACACCGGCGACGGGCACCTCATGGCGGCCGAGCTCGGGGCGGAGCTGTCGGGGATGGAGTTCTCCGCGGTGTACGGCCTGTCCCCCGCGTACGGGAACCACACCAAGGGCCTGATGATGCACTACGCCAGCTACTACGAGCCGGACGGCACGCCGATCCCGCTCGACGGGCCGGGCGGCGTGCGCGGCGCGCGCGTCCGCCTCGCCCGCCTGGTGGCCGAGGGCCG
>NZ_JBHLZP010000915.1:0-1895 GCF_042429965.1 Actinoallomurus acaciae | reverse complement strand
CGAGCGCGAGCCGCGCGGAGGCGCGATCGGGCGGTGGGCCGAGCTCGGTGCCGGGCGGCACCACGGCGTACTGCTCCGCCCGGCCGATGCCCGCCGCGACGAGCTCGTCGCGCACCCGCGTGCCGACGGCGATGAGACGGTCGCAGAGCCGGGCGGACATCCGCTCGCTGTGCACCACCATCTTCGTCTTCGCCGGCGAGAAGTAGCCGTAGAGCAGGTGGCCGTGGTAGGTGTGCACGCGCGTGGGCACCCGGGCGAGCACGGCCGCCGTGCGCCCGAGCAGCCCGGCCTTGGCCGTGTGCGTGTGCACGATGTGCGGGCGGAACCTCCGCATCTCGGCGACGAGAGAGGCGACCGCCCGCGCGTCGTCGGTGGGCCGGATCGACCGGCCCAGCGTGGCGACCCGGTGCGGCGCGACGTCACGAGCGCGCAGGTCCAGGTAGTCGGCCTCGCCGGGTTCGACGGTGCCGGTGTACAGGCGCTGGTCGAACAGCTCCTGGTCCAGGCCGCGCATCAGGACGCTCGCCTGCAACGCCGGTCCGCCGACGTTCATCCGCGCGATGATGCGCATCACCCGGATGCGTTCGCCGGTCCCGATCCCCGCGCGACCGTGCGGACCGCGCTTGGCGATTCGCTCGCTCATGATGACACCAGGTCGGGTCGTGGGGCGGCCTCGCGGCGCGCCTCGGTGATGGCGTCGGCCAGCACGTCGGCGAGCGTGTAGCGCGGCTGCCAGCCGGTGAGCGTCCGCAGCTTCGCCGTGTCGGGGACCCGCCGCTGCATGTCCTCGAAGCCGGCCCCGTACGCCTCGTCGTAGGGGATCAGCTCGATCCGCGACTTGCTCTCGCAGCGAGCGATGATCGCCTCGGCGAGGCGGGCGATGCTGATCTCCTCGGACGATCCGATGTTGAACGTCTGCCCGATCGCCGCGTCGTCGTCGAGCAGCCGGAGCAGCGCCTCCACGACGTCGAGCACGTGCGCGAAGCAACGGGTCTGCCGGCCGTCTCCGTAGACGGTCAGCGGCTCGTCCCGCAGGGCCTGCTGTACGAGCCGTGGGATGACCATGCCGTACGCCGGGCTCTGCCGTGCGCCGACCGTGTTGAACAGCCGGACGACGATCGTGGGCAGGCCGCGCTCGCGGTGGTAGCAGCCGGCGAGGATCTCATCGACGGCCTTGGCGGTGCTGTAGGCCCAACGGACGATCGACGGGTCGCCCAGGATGCGGTCCGCGGTCTCGGGCAGCGGTCCGAGTGAGTTCTTCCCGTAGATCTCCGAGGTGCTGGTCATGAGGATCTTGCGGCGGTACCGATGGGCCGCCTCGACCACCACCTGTGAACCCCGGATGTTGGTGGTGAGCGACTTCAGCGGCTGTTCGACCACCAGCCGGACCCCCACCGCCGCCGCCATGTGCACGACCACGTCGCACTGGTGCACCAGCTCGTCCACGACGAGTTCGTCGAGCACCGAGCCGTGCACGAAATGGAAGTGCGGAGACTCGCTCGCCTCTTCCAGATTGGTCAGCCGCCCCGTCTGGAGATTGTCCAGGGCGACAACAGTCTCACCACGGGCTAATAGGGCGTTGACGAGATAAGAGCCGATGAAACCGGCGCCGCCCGTTACCAAATAGCGCGTTCCAGTTCTGTCCGCCATGACACGCCCTCTCGAAATTCCGAGTGGTCAGTGCAAGTAGCACTACCCTTCGTGATCACGTAGTCACTTCAGGTCGGGTACTGGTGATCAAAAAGTCGGTCATCAGCGCACACGGCCACGACATCATCGCGGTGCCGGATCGACAGAGTCCGCGCCGGCGGGCGGGGGCGATGCGACGAGGCGTCACGACCACGGGTGCGCTGGCGGCTGCGCTCCGCCGCGCGGCGGCCCGCCCGTCGCCCCTG
>NZ_JBHLZP010000914.1:0-1898 GCF_042429965.1 Actinoallomurus acaciae | reverse complement strand
GCGCCGCGCGCCAGGCGGAGGGCAGCGCGCGTTCGTGGTCGTGCGCGCGGGCCCAGTGCATCGTGATCTCGACGGCGGGGCGGCCGGCCAGGCTCAGGGACGGATCGGCCTCCAGCGCCTCGGCGAACCGGCGGTGCGCGCGGCCGTGCTCGCCGGGCAGGAGCTCGTCGTGGATCGCCTCCCAGATCAGCGCGTGCCGGAAGGCGTACGCCTGCGCGTCGGCGACGAGGACGTTCACGTCGACCGCGGGCCGCAGCGCCGACGACAGGGCCGCGTCGTCCAGACCCGAGACCGCGGCGAGCAGCGTGTGCCTGAACCGCACGCCGCCGGTGCTGGCGAGGCGCAGCAGGTCCTGGGTGTCCTCGGGCAGCCGGTTGACGTCGGCCAGGACGAGGTCGCGCACGGACTGGGGCATCCCGCACGCGGGGTCCTCGGCGGTGGCCTCGACGAGCAGCGGAATGCCGGAGCTGCGTTCGTGGACCATGTCGACGACCTTGGGCTCCGGCGCGTGGCCGAGGATGCCGGCGAGCTGGGCGGCCGTCTCGGCCCGGGTCAGGCGGGGCAGGTCGATCCGTATGACGCCTTCGATCCGTTCGAGCTCGGCGATCACCGGCCGCATCGGATGGCCGCGATGAAGCTCGTCGGAGCGGAACGTGACGATCACCAGGACGGCCGTGTGCAGCAGGTTGCGGAGGAGGAAGGCCAGCAGGTCACGGGTTGACCGGTCCGCCCAGTGCGCGTCCTCGATCACGAGGATGAGGGGGCGGCGCTCGGCCAGGCGTTCGAGCAGCACGAGCATCTGCTCGAACAGGCGGGCCCGCGCGCTGTCCGGGTCGCGGTCGGCGGGCGGTTCGCCGAACTCCGGGAGCAGCCGGGCCAGGTCGCGCGCGCCGGCACGCGGCATCAGCGCGGCGATCTCCTCGGCACCGGCCTCCCGTACGAGCTGGCGCAGCGCCGCGGTGAACGGCGCGTACGGGAAGCCGGCCGTGCTGAGCTCGAGGCAGCCGCCGACGAGGACGTGCGCGTCGCCCCGCACGCGGTCGGTGAACTCGCCGACCAGGCGGGTCTTGCCGCCGCCGGCCTCGGCGCCGGGCAGGACGGCGTCGGGAGTGCCGGCGCGGGCGCGTTCGAAGGCGTCGGCCAGCGTCGCGAGCTCGGTCTCCCGGCCCACGAAGGCGGGACTCACCTCATGTGCGCGCACGCCCTCCAGGATGCCAGCCATGACGGCGTTTATGCCGTCTTGGTAACCCAGGCGGGACGTAGCCGGGGATAACGGGACAGGATGCGGGGACGGCGGCGTACGCCGCCGCGCCACCGCCGGGCCGCGGCCTTCCGGTGGGCGTCCTGGACACGCGCGGTCATCAGGGCCCGGGCGATCTCGGGATGCATTGGTGTCCTCCTGGTCTCTACTCCGACACCATCCACACTCGCCGTAAGGCGTACACCCCCACATCCGGCGTGTGCCCTATTCGCGCTGCTCAGCGAGGCATGCGACCCCTAAGCACTCCTCACGGATGAGGAGGCACGAGACGCGGTTCCGGTGCGTTCCACGCCGGGCAGGCCGCTGATCCTCGAACCCGCCTGACCGCCCGGCGTCAGACCAGGCCCATCCGGTGGGCGGTGGCGGCGGCCTCGCCGCGGCTGGCCACCTCGAGCTTGGCCAGGATGTTCGACACGTGCACGCTGGCGGTCTTGGCGGAGATGAACAGCTCTCCGGCGATCTCACGGTTGCTGCGGCCGTCGGCGACGAGCCGCAGCACCTCCAGCTCGCGCGGGGTCAGGCCGAGGGAATGGCCACCGGTCCGGCCCCCGAGCGGCACGCGGGCCCGGCGGGCGGACGCCTCGATCCGCTCGCGCAGCGGTCTGGCGCCGAGGCAGTCGGCGAGTTCGGCGGCGCG
>NZ_JBHLZP010000913.1:0-1910 GCF_042429965.1 Actinoallomurus acaciae | reverse complement strand
AATGACGATCGTCACCGGGGTGGACACCGGCCCCATCGAGGCCTACTGCGCGAGGCGACGATGCCGGGCCTGGCCGACGCCTCGCGCACCCGCCGATCTCTGATCACCGCAGCCCGGGCCGTACGCGAGGCGGCGCCGGCGAGCTCCGGCCCGGTGTTCACCACGCTCACCGGCGGCATGGGCGCGCTGGCGCAGGCCCTCGCGAGCCGGCTCACCGACCTGGACGTGACCCTGCGCACGGAGACGATGGTGCGCGAGCTGCGTCGCACGCCGGAGGGCTGGCGGCTCATCGTCGGCCCGGCACGTGCGCCGGAGCCGGTCGAGGCCGACGCGGTCATCCTCGCGGTGCCGGCGCGCGCGGCCCGGCGTCTCCTGCGGGAGGAGGTGCCCGCGGCATCGGCCGAGCTGGACCGGATCGAGTACGCCAGCATGGCGATCGTCACGCTGGCCTACTCCGCCACGGCGTTCCCCCGGCCACTGGGCCGGAGCGGCTACCTCGTCCCCGCGGTGGAGTCCGAGGGCGTCAAGGCGGTCACGTTCAGCACGACCAAGTGGCCGTACCTCCTCGACGACGCGCCCGGCATGGTGGCGGTCCGCTGCTCGATCGGCCGGTTCGGCGAGGAGCAGATCCTTCAGCGCCCCGACGGGGAGCTGAAGGCGCTGGCCATGACCGAGCTGGCCCGCACGACCGGGGTGATCGAACTCCCCGTCGACAGCCGCGTCACCCGCTGGGGCGGCGCGCTCCCGCAGTACTCCGTCGGTCACCTCGGCCGGGTCGCGCGGATCCGCGCCGCCGTCGCGGGCGTGCCCGGCCTCGCGGTCTGCGGCGCGGCGTACGACGGGGTGGGAATCCCGGCGTGCATCGGGTCGGCCCGCGCGGCGGTGGCCCGGGTGACGGGGGACCTGAAGGGTCGGGGAGAATCGGAGACGACCGGGCAACGCCGGCCGGTGCCGGAGCAGAAGGGGAACTGACCGTGAGTGGCGACAAGCCGAAGGCACGCGACCTCAACCAGGTGATCCGCTACACGATGTGGTCGGTCTTCCGGGTGCGGAACCTCGCCGACGCGGATCGCGACGCCGTCGCCCGTGAGGTCGAGGATCTGCTCGAACAGGCCGCGGCCAAGGACGTCACGACCCGTGGCGTGTACGACGTGGCGGGCCTGCGGGCCGACGCCGACTACATGTTCTGGTGGCACGCGTCCTCCTCCGACGACCTCCAGGAGATCTACAACCGGTTCCGCCGTACGACGCTGGGCCGGGCGTCGGAGCCGGTGTGGTCGGTGATGGCGCTGCACCGCCCGGCGGAGTTCAACAAGAGCCACGTCCCGGCGTTCCTCGCCGAGGAACAGGCCCGCGCGTACGTCTGCGTGTACCCGTTCGTCCGCTCCTACGAGTGGTACCTCCTGCCGGACGGCGAGCGGCGGGCGCTGCTCGCCGAGCACGGCAAGATGGCGCGGGAGTACCCCGACGTGCGGGCCAACACGGTGTCCTCGTTCGCCCTGGGCGACTACGAGTGGATCCTCGCCTTCGAGGGCGACGAGCTGTACCGCATCGTCGACCTGATGCGTCATCTGCGGGGCTCGGAGACCCGGCGGCACGTCCGCGAGGAGACGCCGTTCTACACCGGTTCCCGCAAGCCGGTCGCCGAGCTCGTCGCCGCCCTTCCCTGAGAGACAGAGCCTTGTTCCACCGGTAAAGACTTGGCCATCGGCGTCGCCCGCGCACCCGCCGGTGCACGAGGATCCGTGACGCGGCGACCGCCGCGGGCCCGGGGAGCCGGAGGAACAACGTGAGCGGAGCACGGCGTATGAAGGGGCGGCACACGCGGGCCGTCGCGGGCATGCCGAGCGCGGTGAGCGCCGTACGCGCGGCCCTGTCGCCGCGGCGCGCGCAGGTCGCCGTGGCCGGGG
>NZ_JBHLZP010000912.1:1168-3078 GCF_042429965.1 Actinoallomurus acaciae | reverse complement strand
GGTGGAGTTCTAGTCCGTCCAGGGGAACCCCGCCTCCCGTACCCGTACGCGCGCGGTCACGGGCGCCGGAAGTCCACGGGCGCCTCGAACGCGGCGCGGCGGGCGGCGCGGCGCAGGGCCAGGAGCACCGGGCGGCCGGTCACCGCGACCAGCACGGCGGTCGTGACCGCCCGCGGCAGGTCGAATCCCAGCGACGTGGCGAGGTCGAACGCCACGAACCGGCCGAGGTTCGCGGTCACCGCCGCACCGGGTACATAAGCGATCGACGTCGACACTCCCGTCGCGAACGGCCACAGGGCCAGGTCCTGCAACGAACCATAGATCACCGCGGCCACCGCGCCATAGCCCGCGAGCATCGCCACCTCGGACCGGCCGCCGAGACGCGGCAGGCAGCCCGCGAAGAACCCCACCCACGCCGCGCCGAGCATCTGGAACGGCAGCCACGGGCCCACCCCGGCCGTGAGCAGCGCGCTGGCGAACATCGTCACCGACCCCAGCAGGTAGCCGAAGCCGCGGCCGAGCACCCGGCCGCCGTGCACCAGCACGAAGAACATCGGCTCGAACCCGGCGACCCCGGTGCCGATCGGCCGCAGCGCCGCACCGATCGCCGCGAGCACACCGAGGAGGGCGACGGCCTTGGCGTCCACGCCGCCCTCGGAGATCTCGGCGAGCGCGACGAGCAGCAGCAGCGGGAGCAGGAGCACGAACAGCCACGAGGCGGGCCCGGCTTGGGTGAGGCCCGCACGCGGCGCCACGACGAGCGGCCAGCCGAACGCCACCAGCCCCGCCAGCGACACCAGCCCGACCGCGACCGCCGACCGCGGCCGCAGCCGTACCGCGGTCACGGCGCCCTGCCAGCCGCCTCCCTCGCTCCGCCCGGTCATGGCTCCTCCCGCGCCGGAGGACGTGACCATCGGGGCGTGCCTTTGATTCCCTCGCGTCGCTCGGTCATGAGCCCTCCTGCGTCGGAGGGATTGGCCCCGGGGCGTGTCTTCGGGTCTTCTCGCTTCGCTCGGTCACGGGCCCTCCTGCGTCGGAGGGAATGGCCCCGGGCATGACTTTGATCTCCTCGCTACGTTCGGTCATGAACCCTCCTGCATCCGAGGGTGTGACCACCGGGGCGTGTCTTCGATCAGCTCGCTTCGCTCGGTCATGAGTCCTCCAGAAGCGCGGCGGTGGCCTGGGCGACGGTCAGCAGCGGCAGCGGCGCGAAGATCTTGCTCATCTGCGGGGCGAACGCGGGGGAGGAGACCAGGACCTCCTCGGTGGGACCGTCGGAGACCACCTCGCCCTCGGCGACCACGACCACGCGGTCGGCCACCTCCGCGGCGAGTTCGACGTCGTGGGTGGCGAGCATGATCGCGTGGTCGTCGGCGGCCAGTTCCCGCAGGATCTCCACCAGCCGCGTCTTGGCCGCGTAGTCGAGGCCGCGGGTGGGTTCGTCGAGCAGGATGAGCGGCGGCCGTCCGGTGAGGATGACGGCCAGGGCGAGGCACAGCCGCCGCCCCTCCGACAGGTCACGCGGATGGGCGTCGTCGGTGACGCCGGGCGCGAGGCGGCCGAACAGCGCCCGGCAGGTGCCCTCCGGCGCGGCCATGTCGCGGTCGGCGGCACGGCACTCGGCCGCGACCGTCTCGGCGTACAGCAGGTCGGCCGGGTCCTGGGGGACGAGTCCGGCGCGCCGAACCATGGCACGGGCCCGCAGTTCGTGCGGCGCGGCGCCGAGCACCTCGACCCGCCCCGCCTCCGGGCGCACGAGGCCGACCAGCGACGACAGCAGCGAGGACTTGCCCGCGCCGTTACGCCCCTCGAGGGCGACGACCTCGCCGCGAGCGACGGCGAGGTCCACCCCCCGCAGCGCGGACACCGGCCCGTACCGGACCCGCAGCCCCCGCACGACGGCCACGGGC
>NZ_JBHLZP010000912.1:0-1084 GCF_042429965.1 Actinoallomurus acaciae | reverse complement strand
GTCAGGGCGGGAGGTGGGTGCGGTGTTCGGATGGGCGGTCGGCGTGGTGTCCGGGCGGGTGGTGGCTGTGGTGTCCGGAGGGGTGGAGGGCGCGGTGTCCAGGCGGGCGGTGGCTGTGGCGTTCGGGCGGGAGGTGGGGGTGGTGTCCGTCGTCGTGCCCTTCCGTGCCAGGCGGGCGCGTAGCGGTGCGGCGGCCCGGCGGGCGTCGCGTACCGACAGCGGCAGTGGCGACCAGCCCGCGGCCCGCCCGAGCCGTACGACCGGCGGGGCCACCGGTGCGTCGCCCATGACCGCCGACGCCGGGCCGTATGCCGCGGGGCCGCCGTCGCCCGCCAGCACGACCACGGTGTCGGCGAGGTGGACGACGCGTTCGAGCCGGTGTTCGGCCAGTACGACGGTGAGTGCCAGGTCGTGCACGAGCCGCTGGAGGATGGCCAGCACGTCCTCGGCGCCGACCGGGTCGAGCGCGGAGGTGGGCTCGTCCAGCACGAGCACCCGCGGATGCGCCGTCAGCACCGACCCGATCGCGACGCGTTGCGCCTGGCCGCCGGACAGTGTCGCCAGCGGCCGGTCCCGTACCGCCTCCAGGCCGAGGAGGTCGAGCGTCTCCTCGACGCGGCGCCGCATCACCGGCGGCGCGAGGCCGAGCGACTCCATCCCGTACGCCAGCTCCTCCTCGACCGCGTCGGTGACGAACCCGGCGCGCGGGTCCTGGCCGACGTACCCGACGACGTCGGCCAGGTCGCGCGGCGGGTGGTCGCGGGTGTCGCGGCCCGCAACGGTGACCCGGCCGGACAGGATCCCGCCGGTGAAGTGGGGCACCAGCCCGTTGACGGCGCGCAGCAGCGTCGACTTGCCCGAGCCGGTACGGCCCACGACCAGGCACAGCTCGCCCTCGTCGACCTCCAGGTCGATGCCGGACAGCACCGGGGGAGCCTCCTCGGTGTACCGGAAGCCCACACGTTCGAAGCGGATCATCAGGCCTCCCGCCGTCCGGGCGACGACAGCAGCGCCACGGCCACGGCCAGCACGAGGGCGGCGGCCGGGAGCGGCGGTGTGCCCGTCGTGTGCGCATCGCCGGCCG
>NZ_JBHLZP010000911.1:0-1914 GCF_042429965.1 Actinoallomurus acaciae | reverse complement strand
CCGCCCACCCCCGCCCCGCTCCCGCCATCAGGCCACTGAGCTGCTGTTATGTGGAACAGATAACGAGAAGGTCACCGTCGACGGCGACGCGGCACCTTCGTTCCGGCCCGGTTGACACGTTTTAATTGGTTCGCTTAAGTGAACGCCACTGGGTGGAGGAGGCGCGGCGATGGCGACCGTGGGCATCAAGGATGTCGCGCAGCGTGCCGGCGTGTCCCCCGGCACGGTCTCGAACGTGCTGAACCGCCCCGAGCGCGTCGCCGCCACGACGCGTGCGCGCGTCGAGCAGGCCATCCGCGAGCTCGGGTTCGTGCGCAACGGCTCGGCCTCCACCCTGCGCGCCGGGCAGAGCCGCGCCGTGGGGCTCGTCGTGCTCGACGTCGGCAACCCGTTCTTCGTCGAGGTCGCCCGTGGCGTCGAGGACGTGGTGAGCGACCGCGACCATGCGGTCATCCTGTGCAACTCCGGCGAGTCACCGGAAAAGGAGGCGCGCAACCTGCGGGTCCTGGCCGAACAGCGGGTCCGGGGCGTGCTCATCACCCCGGCGGGTGACGACACCTCCGGCCTGGCGCGGCTCCGCGAGCGTGGCGTCGCGGTCGTGCTCGTCGACCACTCGGCCTCCGGCGACGTGTGCTCGGTCGCCGTGGACGACGTCGCCGGCGGCGAGCTCGCGGTGCGCCACCTGATCGAGAACGGCGCGCGGCGCCTCGCGTTCGTCAGCGGCTCGAAGGCGATTCGCCAGTGCAGCGACCGGCGGCGCGGCGCCCTGCGGGCGCTGGAGACGTCCGGGCCTTCGCCCGGCGACCTGACCGACGTCGTCGTCCCGGAGATGAACGCGCACGGTGGGCAGGTCGCCGCCCGTACCCTCCTCGACGAGGGCCTGCCGGACGCCGTGTTCTGCGCGAACGACCTGCTTGCCCTCGGCGTGCTGCGCGTCCTGCTCCAAGCGGGCGTGCGCGTCCCCGAGGACGTCGCGCTCATCGGCTACGACGACATCGAGTTCAGCTCGGCCGCCGCCGTACCCCTCAGCTCGATCCGCCAGCCGACGTACCAGCTCGGGAAGATCGCCACCGAACTGCTCCTGGAGGAGTGCGACGACCCGGCGGGCCACGCGCATCAGCAGATCATGTTCCAGCCCGAGCTGGTCGTCCGCGAGTCGAGCGGCTGAGATGGAGCGCACCTACGCCGCGGTCGACCTCGGCGCCTCCAGCGGCCGGGTGATGGTGGCCCGTGTCGGGGCCGACGAGCTGGCCCTCCGCGAGGCTCACCGGTTCCCCAACGAGCCGGTGCGCGTGGCCGGCACGCTGCACTGGGACGTGCTCGGCCTGTACCGCGGGGTGCTCACCGGCCTGCGAGCGGCCGGCGGCTGCGACGGGGTCGGCATCGACTCCTGGGCGGTCGACTACGGGCTGCTCGACGACGACGGCGCGCTCATCGGCAACCCGGTCCACTACCGCGACGGCCGTACGGACGGCGTCCTGGAGCGCGTCGTCGCCGACGTCGGCGCGGACACCCTGTACGAGGTCAGTGGCCTGCAGTTCCTGCCGTTCAACACCGTCTACCAGCTGCTGTCCTCCCCGCTGCCCCCGCAGGCCCGTACGCTGCTGATGGTCCCGGACCTGCTCGCGTACTGGCTGACCGGCGCGACCGGCGCCGAGGTGACGAACGCCTCGACCACCGGCCTGTACGACGTGCGGGCCGGCGCGTGGGCGTACCCGCTGATCGAACGGCTCGGCCTGCCGCGCTCCCTGTTCCCGCCGCTGCGACCGTCCGGCTCCCGCGTGGGCACGCTGCGCGCCGACGTCGCCGCCGACACCGGCCTGCCGTCCTCGCTGCCCGTCACCGCGGTCGGCTCGCACGACACCGCCTCGGCCGTGTTCGCGGTGCCCGCCGAGCACGACCGCTTCGGGTACG
>NZ_JBHLZP010000910.1:0-1920 GCF_042429965.1 Actinoallomurus acaciae | reverse complement strand
GCCCGGCCGGCCGCGCCGCCGCCCGAGGCGGCCCGGCGCACGGCGGCCTCCTCGTACCCGGGATCGAGGCCGGAGCCGGACAGCAGGTCGGCGAGCAGCGACATGGACGCGTCCGGCCGGTCCCACCGCCTCTTCACTCCCGGTTCGCTCATCCGCCCCATTGTGGCAAGGTCGCGCCACCGGTCGGACCCCGGTCCGCCGACGGGCCCTCCCGGCGGCACGCCGGCCGTATTCGATGGACGGGTGCCGGAGGCTGCCGGACACTTCCGTCATGACACCGACGCAGAGCGCGCTGATCGTGCCGGTGCCCGAGGCCGAGGAGGCGGTCGGCCCGCACCGGGCGTCGCTCGACACCGCCGCCTCCTGGGGCGTGCCCGCGCACGTCACGGTGCTCTATCCGTTCCTGCCGCCCGGCCGGATCGACGACGAGGTGCTCGCCCGTGTCGCCGCCGCGGTCGCCGCCGTTCCCCGGTTCGCGGTGACCCTGCGGAGCGTCCGCTGGTTCGGCGACGCGGTCGTCTGGCTGGCGCCCGAGCCCGGCGAACCGTTCCGGGCGCTCACCGCGGCGGTCTGGCGGCGGTTCCCCGAGACCCCGCCGTACGGTGGCGCGCACCCCGGCTCGACACCGCACCTGACGATCGGGCACGACATGCCTCGCCCCCTGCTGGAACGGGCCGCCGAGGCCGTCACGGCCCACCTGCCGATCCGGGCCGCCGTCGGGTCCGTCTCTCTCATCGCGGGGTCGGCCGAGCCGGGCTCCTGGCGCGGCGTCGCGGCGTTCCCGCTGGGGGACGGCGCAGGTCCGGGGTGAACTCACAGGGAACTCTGAGGCGGCTCGTGGGTGTTCCCCAGGGCCCGCCGGTGGACTGGACCCCGACACGCTCCGACGGTGGGGGTCGACGATGGGACATACGGGGGAGGTTCCGCTCCTGCGGCTGCCGATCAGCGGCTGGACGGTACGGGTGGGCCGGAGCACCGCCGACCGGGCGGCGTTGGAGATCTACGAGGGATCCCGGATGGCGGACGTCTGCGTCGCCACGCCCGTGTCGGTCTCGGTGCTGCGCGGGGCCTGGCGCAGCCCGCGCGGCGGCGAGTCCTGGGCACTCGCCTGGGGTCAGCTTCCCGCCGGGACGACGTCGGCCACCGCGGGGTTCACCACCGGCGGGCTCAGGCCGGCGGTACGGCGGATCCCGGCGGTCGTCATCGAGGGCATCTACTGGGTGGCCGAGGCCGCGGGGGGCTTCGCCGGCGTGACCGTGCACGCGGGCCCGGTCCTGGTCAGCGGCCGCCTCCGCCGGGTACGCGCCCGCTGAGAGAGCCCGGTCAAGGGCGACGCCCGCCCGCGAGCGCCTCGACGGCGCGGGCGACCTCGCCCGGCGAGGAGATCATGGTCAGGTGCCGGGCGCCCGGGATGAGGGTGGGCGACGGGGCTCCGATCCGCCGGGCCGTGTCGGCCGCCGACGTCTTGGCGAAGACGTGGTCGTCCGCGCCGTACACGACCACCTTGGGCAGGCCCACCCCGCGCAGCAGCTCCACTCGGCTCGCCGGCAGGCCGGCGACGCCGTACCGCAGCATGCCCCAGACTCCCGCCTCCGCGCCGGCGACCTCGTACGGACGGCGCCACACGTCCACGCCGGCGGCGTCCAGGCGCGGGCAGGCCGGCCCGCACTGGCTCGAGTAGATCGTCCGGATCAGCCGGTCGGAGCGCACGACCATCCGCAGGAGCGTGGTGCGGTACGGCGGGATCACCAGGTGGTGGACGAACGACGGGGGGCCGGCGCCGCCGGCCAGCGCGTCGCCGTCGAGGAGCAGCAGCCCGCCGGCGCGCGTGGGGGCGCGCAGCACCGCCTCGGACACGATCGCGGCGCCGGCCGACTGGCCGACCAGGATCGGATGATCGAGCCGCAGCGCGTCCAGGAA
>NZ_JBHLZP010000909.1:0-1923 GCF_042429965.1 Actinoallomurus acaciae | reverse complement strand
CGCGGACGTCGGCGGTGACCGTCAGCGCCGCCCCGTCGTCGCCGGACGTCTCGGCGCGGTCGAGTGCCGCGACCGCCCAGCCCCGCGCGGCCATCAGCCGTACGACCGCCTGGCCCAGCCCTGACGCGGCGCCGGTGACCAGCACGACCCGCCCGCTCATCGGCCGGTCTCCGCCGCGTCGGCCAGGACCTGACGGGCCACGACGAGCTGCTGGATCTCCTGCGTGCCCTCTTCGAACCAGAAGCCGCGCGCGTCCCGGTAGACGCGCTCGATCGGCGCGGCCACGCTGTAGCCGAACCCGCCGTGCACCCGCAGCGCCAGGTCGGTCACCCGGCCGATCATGTTGAGGCAGAACAGCTTCGCGGTGGACGCTGCGGCGGTCACCTCCTCGCCCCGGTCGAACGCCTCCGCGGCCCGTCGTACGAGGCCGCGCCCGGCGTCGATGTCGGCCCGCATGTCGGCGAGGTGCGCCTGGATCGCCTGGCGTTCGGCGATCGGCCGGCCGAAGGTGGCGCGCCGCAGCGCGAACCGCGCGGCCTCGTCGAGGGCGCGTTCACCGAGCCCGACCATGCACGCGGACAGCGAGATGCGGCTGTAGTCGAGGAAGTACAGGCCCACGTCCAGGCCCTCACCCACCGCGCCGAGCCGGTGCGCGTCGTCCACGCGCATGCCGTCGTACCGCAGCCAGGCGTGGCCGGTGCCGTGCAGGCCCATGGTGCGCTGGGTCGCGTCGATCTCGAACCCCGGGGTGTCCCGTGGGATCAGGAACGCGGTCAGGGAGTCCTTCGCCGCCCGCTCGTCGCTCGCGGCGACGAGCAGGAACCAGTCGGCGCGGTCGGCGAACGTGATGAGGTGCTTCTCGCCGGTCAGCAGCCAGCCGTCGCCGTCGCGCACCGCACGCGAGCGCAGGTCGCGCCCGGTCCCCGCGGTGGCCTCGGTCAGGCAGAACGCCACGACGGCGTCGCCGGAGCCGATCCGGGACACGAGGGCGCGCCGGCGCTCGTCCCCGTACCGCAGGATCGGCCGCCAGATGCCGTTGGACAGGTGCACCAGCATCCGCCCGGCGCCCGGCCCCATCGCCGCGGCCTCCAGGTAGGGCAGCAGCTCCACCGTCGACAGGCCGAAGCCGCCGTGGGCCTCGGGCAGGGTCAGCCGGTACGCGCCGATCCGGGCCGCCCCGTCGAGGACGGCCCGCGGTATCCGGTCGGTGCGCTCGATCTCCGGCGCGGCCGCCTCCACCTCGCCGGTGAAGAAGGCACGGAATTCGTTCAGCTCGGGGATGCCGGCCACGGGGGAGTTCTCCTTCTCTGTCGGGCTCTTTCGGGTTCGGCCTCGGTCAAAGCCCGCTTCAGGGCTCGGCGACGATCCGCACCAGGCCGTCGGGACGCCGGTCGAGCAGGTCGAACGCCTCGGCCGCCCGGTCCAGCGGCAGCCGGTGGCTGACCATGCCGGACAGGTCGAGGTGGCCGTCGCGGACCAGCGCGACCACCTGACGCAGGTCGTCGATGGTGGACGTGTAGGTGCCGGACACGCTGATCTCGCGGGTGACGAACGAGGTGATCCAGCCGAGGTCGAGGTCGCCGGGGGTGACCGAACCGATCACCAGCCGCCCGCCGGGGCGCAGCGTCCGTACCGCCCGGGCGGGCGTCTCCGGCGAACCGGTGAAGTCGATCGCCACGTCGGCCGGGCCGACCTCGCGTCGCAGCTCCTTCAGCCGCCCGGCCGTGAACGCGGGGACGCCCAGCTCCGCGACGCGCCGCCGGGTGGCCTCGCTGCGGACGACCGCGACCACCGTCGCGTCCGGGACCAGAGCGCGGACGAGATGGACGACGGCGGTGCCGACACCGCCCTCGCCGAACACGCACAGCACCCCACCGGCCGGCACATCGGCCACGGTCAGCGCGTCGTACGCGGTGGCCGCCG
>NZ_JBHLZP010000908.1:0-1924 GCF_042429965.1 Actinoallomurus acaciae | reverse complement strand
GTGGTGAAGGCTCAGGTGAAGACCGGTGGTCGTGGTAAGGCCGGTGGTGTGAGGCTGGCTGATTCGCCGGCTGATGCCGAGGAGAAGGCGCGGCGGATTCTCGGTATGGACATCAAGGGCCACACGGTCCATAAGGTCCTGGTCGAAGAGGCCAGTGCCATCGCTCAGGAGTTTTACTTCTCGTTCCTGCTCGACCGCGCGAACCGGACGTTCTTGTCGATCTGTTCGGTTGAGGGCGGGATGGAGATCGAGGAGGTCGCCGCGACGAAGCCGGAGGCGGTCGCGCAGGTGCCGATCGATGCGTTGAGTGGTGTCGACCGGGCCAAGGCGCGGGAGATCGCGGCTGCTGGCCGGTTGCCGGTCGAGGCGTTGGAGGGTGCGGCTGAGCTGATCGAGCGGTTGTGGGCGGCGTTCGTGGATGAGGACGCGACGCTGGTCGAGGTGAACCCGTTGATCTTGACCGCCGATGGGCAGGTCAAGGCTTTGGACGGGAAGGTGACGCTGGATGGTAACGCGGCGTTTCGTCAGCCTGAGCATGAGGCGCTGGAGGACGAGGCGTCGGCGGATCCGCTGGAGGCCAGGGCCAAGGCCAAGGATCTGAACTACGTGAAGCTGGATGGGACCGTCGGGATCATCGGTAACGGTGCCGGTCTGGTCATGTCCACCCTGGATGTGGTCGCCTACGCCGGTGAGCAGTATGGCGGGCAGAAGCCGGCGAACTTCCTGGACATCGGTGGCGGCGCCTCAGCTGAGGTGATGGCCAACGGTATGGAGGTCGTGCTGGGCGACCCGTCGGTGAGGAGCGTGTTCATCAACGTGTTCGGTGGGATCACCTCCGGGGACGCGGTGGCGAACGGGATCGTGCAGGCGGTCAGACTGCTGGCTGATCGGGGTGAGACGGTGGACCGGCCGATCGTGGTGCGGTTGGACGGTAACAACGCCGAGGAGGGTCGCCGCATCTTGAATGAGGCGGGTATTTCGGTGATCGAGCAGGTCGAGACGATGGATGAGGCGGCGCGGCGTGCTGCGCAGCTGGCTTCGGTGGGGGTGTGAGATGGCGGTTTGGCTGACCGGGGACAGCAAGGTCATTGTTCAGGGGATGACCGGTTCGGAAGGGACCAAGCACACCGCGCGGATGCTGCGGGCCGGTACGAATGTCGTGGGTGGGGTGAACGCGCGTAAGGCGGGGCGGTCGGTTACGAGCGAGGGCCGGGAGTTGCCGGTGTTCGGCTCTGTCGCGGAGGCGATGGGGGCGACGGGTGCGGATGTGTCGGTGGTGTTCGTGCCGCCGCGGTTCAGTAAGGACGCGGTGGTCGAGGCGGTCGATGCGGAGATTCCGTTGTGCATTGTGATCACTGAGGGGATCCCGGTGCATGATTCGACGGTGGTGTGGGCGCATGCGGTGGCCAAGGGGAACAAGACCCGGATCATCGGTCCGAACTGTCCGGGGGTGGCCTCGCCGGGGAAGTCCAATGCCGGGATCATCCCGGCGGATATCACCACGCCGGGTCGGATCGGGTTGGTGAGTAAGTCGGGCACGTTGACGTATCAGATGATGTATGAGCTGCGGGATATCGGGTTCTCGACCTGTATCGGGATCGGTGGTGATCCGGTGATCGGTACGACGCACATCGATGCTTTGGCGGCGTTCCAGGCTGATCCGGAGACCGATGCGATCGTGATGATCGGGGAGATCGGCGGGGATGCCGAGGAGCGTGCCGCGGCGTATATCGAGGCGAGTGTGACCAAGCCGGTGGTGGGTTATGTCGCCGGGTTCACCGCGCCTGAGGGTAAGACGATGGGGCATGCGGGTGCGATCGTGTCGGGTTCGTCCGGCACGGCCGAGGCCAAGAAGGAAGCGTTGGAGAAGGTCGGCGTCCGTGTCGGCAAGACCCCCAGCGAAACCGCACGCCTCATGCGCGAG
>NZ_JBHLZP010000907.1:0-1927 GCF_042429965.1 Actinoallomurus acaciae | reverse complement strand
GCCTCCCGTGACCGGGACGCCGCCGAGGCGGCCTGGCGCTCGGCGCTCGCCGGGCTGGACGGCCCGACGCTGGTCGCCCCGTCCGTGCCCGCTCCGTCCGCGCGTCCCGGGAGGGTCGCCCTCGACCTGCCGGCGGACCTGTCCGCCGATCTGGTCACGCTCGGCCGCAACCGTGGGCTGACGCTCAACACGCTCGTGCAGGGCGCCTGGGGCCTGCTGCTGTCGGCGCTGACCGGCCGTACGGACGTGGTGTTCGGGACGACCGTCGCGGGCCGCCCGCCCGAGCTGCCCGCCGCCGACCGGCTGATCGGCCTGTTCATCAACACCGTGCCCGTACGGGTCCGCGTCTCGCCGTGGGACCCGGTGGCGGACCTGCTCGCGCGGGTACAGGACGAGCAGTCGGCCCTGATGGACCACCAGTACCTGGGCCTCGCCGACGTACGGCGGCTCGCGGGCGCGGGAGAGCTGTTCGACACCCTCACCGTCTTCGAGAACTACCCCCTCGGCGACGGCTTCGAGGTCCGCGACGCCGACCACTACCCGCTGTCGCTGACGGCCCGGCCGGGCGAGCGGCTGCACCTGGCCCTGGAGTACCGGACCGACCGGTACGACGCCGACACGGCGGCCGGGCTGCTCGTACGTCTGCGGAACACCCTGGCGTCGATCGTCCGCGACCCCGGGCAGGCCGCCGGACGCGTCGGCGCCGGCCCGGCCGCGCCGGTGACGGCCGCGCCACGACGCGACCTCCCGACCGTCCCGGCCCTGTTCGGGGCGCAGATGGCGCGTACGCCGGGGGCGACGGCGTTGGTGACGGGGCGGCGGTCGTGGAGTTTCGCGGAGCTGGGGGAGTGGAGCGACCGGCTGGCGTGGTCGCTGGCCGGGCGCGGTGTGCGCCCGGGGCAGACCGTGGGCCTGGACCTGCCGCGTGCTCTGATGGTTCCGGCGTTGCTGGGGGTGTTGAAGGCGGGTGCGGCGTACCTGCCGCTGGACACCGATCAGCCCGCCGACCGTACGGCGTTCCTGCTGGGGGACGCCGCGCCCGCGCTGGTGCTGCGTGAGGAGGACCTGGCCGATCTGCCGGACGGTCCGCCGGTGGACCGCTCCCACCGTGACGGCGCCGCCTATGTGATCTACACGTCGGGCTCGACGGGTCGCCCGAAGGGCGTCGTCGTACCGCACCGTGGGCTGGCGAACCTGTTCCTGTCGCATCGGCGGCGGTTGATGGAGCCGGCGGGTCGGGCTCTGCGGGTGGGGCATGTGGCGTCGTTCGTGTTCGACGGTTCGTGGGAGCCGTTGTTGTGGATGTTCGACGGGCATGCGCTGCATGTGCTGGACGACTACCGCGACGACGCGGCGGTGGTGGCCGCGGCGCGCGATCTGGATGTGCTGGATGTGACGCCGACGTATCTGCGGGAGTTGGTGTCGGCGGGCCTGCTGGAGGCGGGTCTGAAGGTGTTGCTGGTCGGTGGTGAGGCCATCGACCCGGGCCTGTGGGCGAGGGTCTGTGCCGTCCCCGGCCTCGTCTGCCATGACCTCTACGGGCCGACCGAGGCGTCGGTGGACTCCTACGGCTGGCACGGCCCGGACCGCGCCCCGTACGAGCTGGACGACACCCGGACGTATGTCCTCGACGCGGCCCTGCGGCCCGTCCTTCCCGGCGTGGTCGGCGAGCTGTACGTCGCCGGGGCCGGTCTCGCGCACGGCTACCTGAACCGTCCGGGGCTGACGGCGGAGCGGTTCGTGGCCGACCCGTTCGGCGGTGGCCGCATGTACCGGACCGGTGACCTGGCCCGCCGGAACGCCGCCGGTGTGCTGGAGTTCGCGGGTCGTGCGGATGGTCAGGTGAAGATCCGTGGTCATCGGGTCGAGTTGGGGGAGATCGAGGCGGTCCTGGCCGAGTCGGTCGAGCAGGCCGCCGTCGTGGTCC
>NZ_JBHLZP010000906.1:0-1942 GCF_042429965.1 Actinoallomurus acaciae | reverse complement strand
GCCCGTGTCGGTGTCCGAACTGGTGTTTGCGGCCGGTGCATCGGCCTCGGTCGTGTTCGCGGAGGTACCCGCCCCGGACGGTGCGGTGTCGGTCGCCGCCGTCTCCGTCGTCGGAACCTTCGCCGCCGGGGATGCCGCCGGAGCCTCGGTCGCGGGAGCCGCCGGGATCTCGGCGGCCGGAGCGTCGGCCGCCCCGCTCTTCGCCTCTGCCTCGATGCGTTCGCGTACCCGTGTCGCCAGGTCGCTCACCATCCGGTTGGATACGTCGGCCATGATGCCGCGTCCGAACTGCGCCAGCCTGCCGGAGATCGTCAGGTCGGTCTTCAGCAGGACGTTGGAACCGCCGTCCGTCGGCTCCACGCGCATCGTCGCGGTCGCCTTGGCCGTGCCCGATCCGCGGGTGTCCTTGCCCTCCGCGACCAGTACCGCGACCCGTGCGGCCTCGTCCTTCTCGGTGATCCGGGCGGTCCCGGAGAAGGACGCCGTCACCGGGCCGAGCTTGATCTTGACCTTGCCCTTGTACCGGTCGTCGCCGAGGTCCTCGGTGAGCTCCGCGCCGGGAAAGCAGGTGGCGACGTTGTGCGGGTTCCGCAGGAAATCGAACACTCGATCCGGGTCGGCGTCGACGTCGAAGGAGTTCTCGATGATCATGGGGGTCCTTCCGGGGGAGAGAGGCCGTCGCCGGCGAAGCGGGGATCGTACCGCCGCTCTCCGGAGTCGTGACACCCGGGAGCACCGGCGCGAGGACTCCGGAAGGAGAGGACGTCGACAGGACGTTCAGCCATCGACGCGAGGTCCGGTGCCACGGCCCCGACCGAACGAGACGCGGACGGTCATCGTCGCGATCCCAGGGCCCCGTACGGCCTGCGCATGCTCACACTGCTGCGCGAGCAGCCGGGTATCGAGACCCACCTCATCGCGTCGCGCGCCGGGCGCATGCCCCTGCATCACAAGTGCGGGTCTCGGCCCGCGCCTCCGGAGACTCCCGCGACCGGGGCTCCCGGCGACGCCCCCGGCGGCGGAGGCTCCCGCAACCGAGACACCGGCGGACCGACGTCGCACCGTCGGAGGCGGGTACCTCTGCGGGAGGTGGGGGCGCTTGTCGACGTGGCGTACCGGCCGGGCAACGTCGGCATGGCCATCGCCTCCGGCCGGACGGTGTCGGTGTGGCCGTCGCCTCCGGGACCAGGTCGGCGGTGACCGATACCGCGTCGTCGGAGGCGGGTAGCTCTGTGGGGAGGTGGGGTCGCTTGTCGACGTGGCGTGCCGGTCGGGCGGTGTCGGTGTGGCCGGCGCCTCCGGGATCGGGTCGGCGGTGACCGGCGTCGTACCGTCGGAGGGGGGTACCTCTGCGGGGAGGTGGGGGCGCTCGTCGACGTGGCGTGCCGGGCGGGCGACATCGGCGCAGCCATCGCCTCCGGGACGGCGCGACCGATACCGCGCCGGGTCCTTCCCCGCCGACGCGATGGTGGTCGCACCCTGATCGGTCAAGACGCTCGGCGCGATCTCCTGCACCTACGCCGACGACCTGATCGGCCGGGCCGCCGACGTGTGCCTGAAAGAGAGACGCCCGGTGCCGCTCCTCGTCCGTGAGACGCCGATGCACCTCGGGCACCTGTGGGTACGACCTCGCGCCCTCGGTGCCCGCCTCCTACGCCCGGCCCGTCTCGATCGAGGAGATGGTCGACCACACGGTCCAGAGTGGGCATGCGCGAGCTCGCCCCGAAGCCCTGGCAGGGCGAGGTCGGCGGGCGCCCCGCCGACGGGTGAGCCGACGGCCCGATGTCTCGGAGCGCGCGCTCATCCGGCATGTCTCAAAGCCCCGCTGCTCGGCGCTCGCTGCGAACGGGGACTCCGAGACAGGCGCTAGTACTACATGCCTAGATCGCTCCTGGCGATCGGATCGTTTCTCTGCGTGAGCGGGTTGGGGTGTGTGACGGTG
>NZ_JBHLZP010000905.1:0-1942 GCF_042429965.1 Actinoallomurus acaciae | reverse complement strand
CGGTGACGTCGAGCGCGGTGGTCGGCTCGTCGGCGAAGATGACCTCCGGCTCGCAGGCGAGGGCCATCGCGATCAGCACCCGCTGCCGCATGCCGCCGGAGAACTCGTGCGGCCGCCACCGCGCCGGCCGCGCCGCGTCCGGCATGCCGACCCGGTCGAGCACCTCGACGGCTCGCGCCCACGCGGCCCGGCGGCTCGCGCCGGTGTGGTTGCGGTAGACCTCCGCGATCTGGTCGCCGATCCGGAAGTACGGGTCGAGCGCCGACAGCGGATCCTGGAAGATCATCGCGATGCGCCGGCCCCGCAGCCGGCGTACGGACTCGTCGTCGAGCGCGCCCACGTCGTCGTTGCCGAGCAGGATCCGCCCCGACACCCGCGCGCCGGTGCCGCGGTGCAGGCCGAGCAGCGCGAGCGCGGTCGTGCTCTTGCCCGACCCGGACTCGCCGACGATGCCCAGCGCCCCGCCCGCGGCGAGGTCGAAGGAGACCCCGTCGACCGCGCGCAGCACGTCGTCCCCGGTGGGGAACTCCACGCTCAGATCCCGGACCGAGAGCACCGGTTCTTCGGTCATGCCAGCACGACCCTTCGGTCGACCACCGCGTACAGCAGGTCCGCGGCGGTGTTGGCGACGACGATCGCCGCGCCGGCCACGAGGGTGAGCCCGGCGACGACCGGCAGGTCGACGTTGTTGGACGACTGCACGATGAGCTGGCCCAGACCGGGCAGCCCGAACAGCGTCTCGGTGAGCATCGCGCCGACGAGGATGTAGCCGAAGTCGTACGCGCTGATCGTGATGACGGGGGTGATCGCGCCGCGCAGCGCGTGCCGTCCGACGATCCGCCGCTCCCGCAGCCCGTACGCGCGGAAGGTGCGGATGTGGTCCTCCGACAGCGTCTCCAGCATCCCGGTGCGGGTGAGGCGCGCGTAGACGGCGGCCTGCGCGATGGCGAGCGTGAACCAGGGGAGGAGCAGGTTCTTGGCCCACTCGGCCGGGTTGTCGCTGAACGGGACGTACACCGGGAAGCTCAGCCAGTGCAGGTACCCGCAGAACACGATCAGCAACAGCATGCCGCTGACGAAGATCGGGGCGCCGTAGGCGAGCACCGACACCGCCGTCACCACGCGGTCGGCGAGCCGGCCCGCGCGCAGCGCCGACAGGATGCCGGCCGGTACGCCGAGGAGCAGCCAGACCACCATGGCGCCGAAGGTCAGCGACAGCGACACGGGCAGGCGCTGGCCGATCAGGGAGAGCACCGGCTGGTCGTTCTGGAAGGAGAAGCCCAGGCAGGGCGCCGCGCAGTGCGAGACGTCCGGGCCGGAGCTGTAGTCGCGGCCGACGAGGATCCCCTTCAGGAACTGCCAGAACTGCTTCCACTCCGGCTGGTCGAGGCCCAGCTTGTGGTCGATGACGGCGAGTTGTCCGCCGCCGCAGCCCTTCCCGCACACGAGTACCGCCGGGTCCGACGGCAGCGTGTAGAAGATGAGGTAGACGAGCGAGACCATGACCAGCAGCAGCACGACCGTGCTGGCGAACCGCCGCAGCAGAAAACGCGTCATCGGCGGCCTCCCCGCACCGAGGGCGCCTTGGGGTCGAGCGCGGTGCGGACCCCGTCGGCGAGCAGGGTGAACGCCAGCACGTTGACGAGCAGCAGCAGGCCGGGCACGAGCACGTACGTCGGGTCGGCCTGGAACCAGGTCGTCGCGCTGGACAGCATCTGCCCCCAGGAGGAGGCGGGCGGCCGCACGCCCACGCCGAGGAACGACAGGCCGGCCTCGGAGACCATGTTGGAGGGGATGAGCAGCGCGGCGTAGGTCACCAGCGGCGCCGACACGCCGGGCAGGACCTCGCGCACCGCGACGCGGGCGCGACTCGCGCCGGACAGCCGCGCCGCGGCCACGTAGTCGCGGGTCCGCAGCGACAGCACCTGCCCGCGGACCAGCC
>NZ_JBHLZP010000904.1:0-1946 GCF_042429965.1 Actinoallomurus acaciae | reverse complement strand
CCGGGGCGCGGCGGCGGCGTCCGCCCCGGTGGCCCGCCTGGCTGCCCCGCGACTGCAGGGCGCGCTCCAGATCACCGGTGCCGGCGAAGTCCTGCCAGCGTGCCAGCACCTCGCCGCGCAGCAGCGAGCCGTTGCGCGTGGCCTCGTCGAGCTCGGCCAGGCCTCCGGCGTACGCGGCCTCGACCTCCTCGCGCAGCACCGTGCGCAGCGCGACCTGCTCCTCGACCCGCTTGGCGAGCTCGGGGACGCGCGTACGAAAGGTGTCCAGCACGCTACCCAGCGTAGACCTGATCACCTCGGCGCGGCCGTCTTCGTCTTCGGTGATGGAGGTCAGCCACCCGTGCACCTCGTCGGACATGCCCTTGGGCAGCATGCCGCCGGAGACCTTGGTCTCGGGGATGCTGAACTGGGCCGCCGCCTCGAGGCCGTTGTCCTTGAGCATCTCGGCGAAGTGGGCCACGACCTCCTCGCCGCCCTCCTCCGGCACCCGCGACAGCACGATGCCGAGGGTCGCGCCGTGGTCGCGTGCCCGGTGCAGCAGCCGCCAGACCTGGGCGTCGGCGTACCGCGCGGCGGTCGTCACGCACATCCAGATGTCGGCGGCGGCCAGGAACTGGGCGGCGAACTCGTGGTGGTCCTCGAACACCGAGTCGACGTCGGGGCTGTCGAGCAGCGCGAGCCCGCGCGGCAGCACCTCGCTCTTCATGATCACGAGCTGGTCGCCGACGACGGCGTCGGGGGCCGGTCCGAGCACCCGGCCGAACCCCGGCAGGACGTAGCGTTCGTCCAGCCACCAGTCGGCGTCGTCGGGGTGGCAGACCAGGATCGGGCTGCTCGTGGTGGGCCGCAGTACGCCCGTGGCGCTGACCCGGGCGCCGACGAGCGTGTTGACCAGCGTGGACTTGCCCGCGCCGGTGGAGCCGCTCAGCACCACGAGCAGCGGGGAGTCGGTGCGCCGCACTCTGGGCAGCACGTAGTCGTCGAGCTGGTTCAGCAGGTCCTGCTGTGTCGTCGTCGCCTCTTCGGTGCCCGGCGCGTCCAGGACGAACCGGAAGGAGGCGATCTGGTCCCGGAGTTCGGCCAGGACCTCATCGAGTGGGAGGGACGCCGCCCTGTGCTTGGCGGCGCCCTGATCAGCCGGGGGTGTCACGGAGCCGCCCCATATCCGCTCGCAGCAATTCGATCTCTTGAGCCACCTGGACGACCTCGCCGGCGACGATGATCGCCGGTGGCCGTACCCCGCTGGCCGCCATCTCGTCCGCAACAGTCGCGAGGCTCGCCATGAGCGTGCGCTGGCTCTGCAGCGTACCGTCGGTGATCACCGCGACAGGTGTGTCCGGCGACCGACCATAGCGCATGAGGGTGTCGGCGATCACACGCATCCGCTCGACCGCCATGAGGAGAATGAGCGTGCCGTGGGAGCGCCCGAGCGCCTCCCAGTCGACCGTCGAGGCCGGGTCTCCCGGGGCGACGTGCGCGGACACCACGTGGAACTCCTGCGCGACCCCCCGATGGGTGACCGGGACGCCGATCGCGGAGGGTACGGCGATCGCGCTCGTGATCCCGGGCACCACGGTGACCGGAATGCCCTCCCGTACGCAGTGGAGCACCTCTTCGGCACCCCGCCCGAAGACGAACGGGTCGCCGCCCTTGAGGCGTACGACGAACCGGCCGGCGCGCGCGTGCTCGACCAGCGCGGCGTTGATGTGCTCCTGCGTGACCGACCGGCCGTACGGGATCTTGGCCGCGTCGACGATCTCGACGTCGCCGGGCAGCTCGTCGAGCAGTTCGCGCGGCGCGAGCCGGTCGGTGACCACCACGTCGGCCTGGGCGAGCAGCCGCCGGCCGCGCACCGTGATGAGGCCGGGGTCACCGGGCCCGCCGCCCACGAGGGCGACGCCGACGGGCTTACGGCGCGAGTGGCGGGCGGTGATGCCGCCGTCGCG
>NZ_JBHLZP010000903.1:0-1955 GCF_042429965.1 Actinoallomurus acaciae | reverse complement strand
ACCGACGTCAATGTGCCCGCTGCGGGGCCGGACGCGGTTTGGGAGACTATTGAGCCATGTCGACGGACGGGGACCTCGGCAGACGAGGACGTGGGCCGACCGATCCGGCCCGCCGGGAAAAGATCGCGAACGCGGCCATCGCGGTCGTGGCCGAACGAGGCGTCGAGGGCGTGACCCACCGCGCCGTCGCGGCGGCCGCGGGCGTGCCGCTGGGGTCGACGACGTATCACTTCGCGACCCTGGACGACCTGCTGGCCGTCGCCCTTCGCACGGCCGCCGACCACAACGTCGCCCGCCTGCGCGCGTGGGAGCGCGACCTGCCCGCCGGCGCCGACCTCGCCGCCGCGCTCACCGACCTCGTGGTGCGCGGCCTCACCGAGGAACGTTCGCAGACCGTCGTGGAGTACGAGCTGTACGTCGCCGCGCTCCACCGCCCGCCGCTCCGGCCCGCGAGCAACGGCTGGGACGACGCGCTGGTCGAGCTGTTCGCCTCCCGTACCGACGCGGTCACCGGGCGGCTGCTGGCCGCGGCCTTCTGCGGCCTGCTGATGCAGGCCCTGCTCGCCGACCCGCCACCCACCCGGGACGAGATCGACGCCCTCTTCCGCCGCGCGCTCGGCTCCCGCTGACGGCGGGAGCCCGTCAGCGGCGGGGCACCGCGGCGACGCCCTCGATCTCCACCGTCAGCTCGGGCGCGGCCAGGGAGTCGACGACCATGAGCGAGTGGGCGGGCCAGTCGCCCTCCGGGTACCACGCCGCGAAGATCTTCTCCCGCGCGGCACGGCTGCCCGCGAGGTGCTCGCGCGCCGAGACCATCGTCAGCAGTTTGACGAGGCTCGCCGGACCGGCGCCGAGCGAGTCGAGCAGCGTCGCGATGTTGACGAACGCCTGACGCGTCTGCGACTCCGCGTCCGGGCCGGCGAGCGTGCCGTCCTCCAGCGCACCGACCTGCCCGGAGATGAAGACCAGCTCATGGTCGGGCGGCACCGAGGCCAGATGGCTGTACTGTCCGATCGGTGCGGCCAGGCCGTCCGGGCTCCAGCGACGAATCATGCGTCCTCCCCTTTTCGACTCCCAAGATGGCACATGCCGGCCGGCCGCCGGTCATGCGCCATGCGGGAGGGCCCGGGAGCCCGCGGCATGCCCGTGGTCGCTCGCCCTGACCGCCCGACAAGGCACTTCTAGAGCGGCCGGGGAACCGTGCGGCGGACGCCGTAGCGCTCGAAGTCGAAGACCGTCCGGTTGATCTGGAGGCCGTCCACCGCGCCGGCGAACGGCAGTCCCGTGCCCACGTTGATGCCGATGCTGAAGCTGACGATGGCGTTCGGCAGCCGGGACTTCAGCACGTTCCAGGAGCACGGGGTGGCCAGTGAGCAGCCGGTCGCCGCCTGGACCGCCCCGCTCGTGGCGTACCACCCGCTGCCGGCGCCGCTCGCGTTGTACTGCTGCCAGGTGTTCGGCAGCACGGCCGGCGGAGTCGACGGCGGGGTCGACCGTGCCGGCACGTAGTTCAGACTCGTGTAGGTGACGCCGGGCAGGGACGCGAGCCGCGGGTCGGCCTCGATGGAGATGTTCGGCAGCCCGTTGAAGCTCGCGGTGTCCATCCCCACGTAGATCCAGTACTTGAGCACGCCGATGTCGCGCAGCGGCAGCCCGGCGAAGATCGTCTCGTTGCCGTAGACGACCTTTTCGGCGGCGGTGCCGACGAGGATTCCCAGGCTGCCGACACCGTAGGGAGGCGGCACGTTGGCCGCGAGGCCGCTCGGCGTGCTCCGGCCGAACGGGCCGCCGCGGAGAGCGGCGGTCGGCTCGCCGATGGTGTTGCGGAGAATGATCCCCCAGGTGGGCGAGCCGGGCACCGCGGGCGGCACCGGGCGGCCCATGCGTCTCAGCGTTCGCGCCGCCCGGCGGAGAGCGTCCGGGCTCAGGCGTGCGTGCGGGTCGCCCGCCACCGG
>NZ_JBHLZP010000902.1:0-1958 GCF_042429965.1 Actinoallomurus acaciae | reverse complement strand
TGGGCCCGGCGCACGCCCGCGCCGCTCGTGGCGATCGCCGGAGACGGGCCGCTGGAGGCGCCGCTGCGGGCGCGGATCGAAGCCGAGACCCTGCCCGTACGCCTGCTCGGCCGCCGCTCCGACGTGCCCGAGCTGCTCGCCGCCGCCGACGTCGCCGTCGTGTCCAGCGTCTGGGAGGGGCAGCCGCTCATCATTCAGGAGGTGCTGCGGGCCGGACGACCCCTGGTCGCCACCCGGGTCGGCGGCATTCCCGGCATGGTCGGCGAGGCGGCGGTCCTGGTCCCGTCCGGCGACGAGACTGCACTAGAGACGGCCGTAACACGCATTCTGGACAATCCGGAACTCGCCGAACGGCTTGCGTCTTCCGCGTCCCGCCAGGCACTCCGGCTGCCCACCGAAGAGGACGCGATCGATCAGCTCACCCAGGTTTATGCTCGGACGACCGGTACGGCTTCCTAACGCGGCACACTGTTCGGGACACGTTCGGTCTTGGATATAGTCGAGGCGCAGGAGGGGAGTATCCCTTTCGCGGCAGTGTCGTCACCACGGCTGGAGTCGTATGCGGCCCGGTACTGTCGGTTCGTGCCTATGAGCGCGGGCGGGAGAGACCTCCGGGGCTTTAGTCTGCCGCCGGAGGATACTGTCTCGTGAATGTCACGATCTTGGGCTGGACGCTCACGCTGGTCGGCATCCTCGCCGTCATCCTGGTCGATCTGTGGATCGTCGACCGTGGGCAGCCGAAGGAGTTCACCCTCCGGCAGGCCGGCGTATGGGTGACGTTCTATGTCGTGCTCGCTGTGGCGTTCGGCGTCTGCCTGCTGTTCGTCGCGGGCGGGCAGTACACCGCGCAGTTCTACGCGGGATATCTCACCGAGTACAGCCTGAGCATCGACAACCTGTTCATCTTCTACGTCATCATGGCGCGGTTCGCCGTACCACGCGTCAACCAGCACAAGGTGCTGCTCGTCGGCATCCTGATCGCGCTGGTCATGCGGGGCGCGTTCATCCTCGTCGGCGGTGCCGCGCTCGCCCGCTTCGAGTGGCTGTTCTACGTCTTCGGCCTGTTCCTCATCTGGACCGCGCTGGGGCTGCTGCGCGACAACGGTGACGAGGAGTTCAAGGAGAACATCCTGCTGCGCTGGGTGCAGCGCGTCATCCCGACCACCGGGGAGTACCACCGCGACCGGCTGACCGTGCGCGTCGAGGGGCGGCGGCTCGTCACCCCCATGCTCATCGTCATGGTCGCGATCGGCTCGACCGACCTGCTCTTCGCGCTCGACTCCATCCCGGCCATCTTCGGCCTGACCAAGCAGTCCTACCTGGTGTTCACCGCGAACGCCTTCGCCCTGATGGGTCTGCGCCAGCTCTACTTCCTGCTGGGCGGCCTGCTCGACCGGCTCATCTACCTGAGCAAGGGGCTGTCGTTCATCCTCGCCTTCATCGGCGTCAAGCTCATCCTCGAGGCGTTGCACGCGACCGGGTTCGAGCGGGTGCCGCAGGTGCCGATCTGGCTCTCACTGGTCGTGATCGGCGTGGCGATGCTCATCACCACGGTGGTGAGCCTGCTCAAGGCGCGCCACGACGCGGCGCGCGAGGCCGGCGACCCGGTGCCTACCGGCGTCGGGGACGCAGGGCGAACGCCACGTTGATCGCCACCAGCGCCAGCCACACGACGATGAGGCCGGGCAGCCCGGCCTCGGCCGCGGCAATGGCCGAGGTGGGGATGGAGACGCCGAGCGTCACGCACAGGACGGTGAGGGCCACCGCGCGCTCGGCCCTCTCATTCGCGACGGCGGCCGAGTCGCGCAGCGCGGCGGACCGCTCGATCCGCGCGGCGATCGCGTCGGCGAACGCCGCGTCGTAGTCGGGCCCCAGCTCGCGCCGTGCGGCGAGGGAGGCCGCGAGGTCGTCGCGCGGCAGCTCGGAAGTGCTCATGCCCCCCTTTGTACGCCTCGATC
>NZ_JBHLZP010000901.1:0-1960 GCF_042429965.1 Actinoallomurus acaciae | reverse complement strand
CGGGTCACCTGGCTCGCCCATGGCCTGGAGCCTGGCGAGCAGGCGCTCGCCCGGGTCCGCGTCGCCCATCGCGCGGAGCCGGCGCTTGAGGGCCCGCAGCGCGTCGGCCTCGGCCCGGCACAGGTCGCACGCCGCGAGGTGGGCCAGCGCACGGTCGCGTTCGTCGTGGCCGAGCTCGCCGTCGACCAGAGCGGTGAGACGCTCCCCGAGGTGGGTCATGAGACCTCCTCCGCCCCACCCCACGAAAACGCTCCGCGAGCTCCGCGTTTCCGCGGGGACCCCGGGATCGGGGGGATGACCGAGGTGCTGTGCTTGCCGATTCCCTCGCTTCGCTCGGTCACAGCGCCTCCTCGGCACGGCGCCGGGGACCGCGGTGTTCGAGGGCGGCGCGCAGCTGCGCGCGCCCGCGGTGGATCCGGCTGCGTACGGTGCCGAGCTTCACGCCCACGGTCGCGGCGATCTCCTCGTACGACAGGCCCTCGATGTCGCACAGCACGACGACCGCGCGGTAGTCGGGGGCCAGGCCGTCGAGTGCCGCCTGGACGTCGGCGTCGAGCTTCTTGTCGTCGTAGGCCTGGGCGGGAGTGGGCTCGTGGCCGTGCAGGCGCTCGGCGGCGTCATCGGCGAGCCCCTCGAACCGGATGCGCTGGCGCCGCCGCGCCTGGTCGAGGAACAGGTTGGTCGTGATGCGGTGCAGCCAGCCCTCGAAGGTGCCGGGCTGGTAGTTGGCCAGCGACCGGAACACGCGGACGAAGACCTCCTGCGTGAGGTCCTCGGCGTCGTGCGGGTTGCCGGTGAGACGGAAGGCGAGGCGGTAGACGCGGCTGGAGTGCTCACGCACGATCTCGTCCCACGAAGGGGGTGTCCAAGCGATGCCGGCGTCGCGCACCGTCGCTCCCCTCTCACGCAAGAGTCCTGCCACCGCCATACTGCCCCGTTTCTTCCTTCTCGCCTACCGGCTGCCGTGGCCCTCCTGAAGAACGTGACGGTAGGCGGCGGAGTTCCCCACCCGCAGTAGTCTTTGACCTCGCAGACTAAGGCTCCCTGAGGAGGAAGTCATCGACGCGGTGAAGGCCACACTGGCCTACGTGGAGCAATACCTCCCCGAGGACGAGCCGCTGCGCAACGCGCGTCGGCGCGGCGAGGACGTCGGCGCGATGCCCATCGGCCCGGCCGGCGGTGCCGCCCTGAAGTTCCTCGCGACCGCCATCAGCGCGCGCACGGTCGTCGAGATCGGCTCGGGCTGCGGCGTGTCCGGCATCTGGCTGCTGCGCGGCATGCGGCCGAACGGCGTGCTGACGAGCGTCGACGTCGAGCCGGAGAACCAACGGCTGGCCCGTGAGGCGTACGCCGAGGCCGGCTTCCCGACCTCGCGCGCCCGTCTCATCACCGGCCGCGCGCTGGACGTGCTGCCCCGGCTCACCGACGGCGCGTACGACCTGGTCTTCTGTGACGCGCTCAAGCGGGAGTACCCCGACTACCTGCCGGAGGCGCTGCGGCTGCTGCGGCCGGGCGGCGTGGTGGCCTTCGACAACGCCCTGCTGGGCGACACGGTGGCCGACCCGACCAACCGCACTCCGGACGCCGTGGCGGTACGCGAGCTCGGCCGGCTCGTCCGCGAGGACGACCGGCTGACACCGATGCTGCTGCCGGTCGGGGACGGGCTCCTCGCCGCGGTGAAGGGTGAATGAGGGTACTCCGGCGACCGGTCCCGGGTGACGCGCGGCCGGTGGGGTGCGCGCTCGTCCTGCTGGTGTTCTCGGCCGTGTTCGCGGTGGCCGCCGTGCCGTCCCTGCCGCGTGTCGGCGCCCTGCTCTACCTGCTGGTCGGCGTGGCCGGAGTCCTGCTGTGCGGCGCCGGCCTGGCCACGGCCGCGGGCCGGTTCCTGGCCCGGCGCCCGGTCCTCGAACTGGACGATCGCGGGGTGCGCCTGCCCGCGCCCTGGCCGTGGCCGCGCACC
>NZ_JBHLZP010000900.1:0-1973 GCF_042429965.1 Actinoallomurus acaciae | reverse complement strand
TGTGCGCGCGGACGTTGGCCAGCAGGTTGGCGAGCACCTGCCGGATCCGGCCCTCGTCGACCAGGGCGGTCAGGTGCGCCGGAGCCTCGAGCGCCAGCGGCCGTTCCGGCTCCACGGCCGCGGCGTCGGCGACCGCGTCGCGGGCGAGGGCGGCCAGGTCGACGTCCTCCCGCGTCAGCGCGGAACCCTTGTCGAGACGTGCCAGTTCGAGCAGCTCCTCGACCAGCCGCCGCATCCGCTCGGACTCGGCCGAGATCCGGCGCAGCGCCTCCTCGGCGTCGACCGCGCCCTGCTCGTACAGCTCGGAGTAGCCGCGAATGGTCGTCAGCGGTGTGCGCAGCTCGTGGGAGGCGTTCGCGACGAACTCGCGCACCTTCGCCTCCGAACGCACCCGCGCCACGAAGGCCTGCTCGATCCGGCCGAGCATGACGTTGATCGCGCCCGCCAGCCGGCCCACCTCCGACGGTGACTCCTCCATGCGGGCGCGCAGGTCGCCGCCGCTCGCGATCGCGTGCGCCGTGGTGGCCATCCGCGCCAGCGGGGCGAGCCCGCGCCGGATCAGCCAGCGCCCGAGCAGCGCCAGCACGCCCAGGATGACGGCGATCGTGAGCAGCTCGGTGACGATCAGCCAGGCGAGTGACGCGCGGATGTCCCCGAGCGGGGCGACGACGATGGTGACGTGCCCGCGCAGGCCCACCCGGGCGACCGCCCGCATGCCCCCCATCCGGAACGGCCGGCCGCCCGCCGCCTCGTCGAAGAAGACCCCCGGGCCCATGCGCCGCGCCTGTTCGAGCGCTGCCGAGGGGTCCGGGTCGTCGCCGCTGACCGCGCGTACGGTCCCGTCCGGCGCCATGTTGAGAATGATGTAGCGAGCCGGGGCGACGCTGTCGCCCACCCGCGCCAGGGCGGGCTTCTTCTGGACCGCCTGGAGCTGGCCGTCGACCCGGTGCATGAGGTAGCCGCGCAGCGCCGCCGTACTGACCACCGCCATCAGCACCATGCCGATCGCGGTGACCGCCAGCAGCCCCGCCATCAGGCGCGCGTTGAGCGACCTCACGACGACGGGGGCCGCAGCGCGTACCCGACGCCGCGCTGCGTGTGGATCAGGTCCGGGCCGATCTTGCGGCGCAGGTAGCTGACGTAGGTCTCGACGACGGGGGAGGAGGATGAGTGGTCCCAGCCCCAGACGTTCTCCAGGAGCTGGGCGCGCGTCAGGACCCGTCCAGGGTTGTGCATGAGGTAGGCCAGCAGCCGGAACTCCGTGGGCGACAGCTCGATCTCGGCGCCCGCCCGGCGTACGGTCCAGCGGGCCTCGTCCAGCTCGAGGTCGGCCACGCGGAGGATCTCGTCGGCGGGCTCGTGCTCGGAGCGCCGCAGTACGGCGCGGACCCGGGCGACCAGGGCGTCCACCGAGAACGGCTTGGTGACGTAGTCGTCACCGCCCAGCGTCAGGCCGGTGACGGTGTCGGTCGGGGTGTCCCGCGCGGTGAGGAAGATGACGGGCGTCTCGTCGCCGCGGCCCCGCAGCCGCCGGCACACCTCGAAGCCGTCGAGGTCGGGGAGCATGACGTCGAGCACGATGAGCCGGGGCCGGTCGTCGCGCGCACGCGTCAGTGCCTCCTCGCCCGTCGCGGCCTTGGTCACCTCGAAGCCGTGGAAGCGCAGCGCGACCTCGACGAGGTCGCGGATGTTCGGTTCGTCGTCGACGACGAGTACGCGTGGACTGTCCATCGGATCCCATCATCGCGCCTGCGGGAAGCGTGATGCCCCCGGCGGCCGGCCGCCGGGGACATTCTCCGACGCGTCTGGGGCGTGTTTCGAAGTCCCTCCGGCAGGGGCACTCCCCGTCCGGGGCACTCCCCGCCCTCCCAGGGCCGCCCGGGGCACTCCCCGCCCAGGGACACTCCCCGCCCAGGGACACTCCCCGCCCAGGGACACTCCCCGCCCTCCCAGGGGGCGCCGACCCCACTTCC
>NZ_JBHLZP010000899.1:0-1993 GCF_042429965.1 Actinoallomurus acaciae | reverse complement strand
ACCGCCCGCGACCTGGCCGCCGGCCACTTCGCCGAGCTGATGGCCCGGTACGACCCCCAGCTGCGCGGGCCCGGCCAGCCCGCGGCCATGCGGGGCATCGGCGCCGAGTACGACAACACGCTGGCCGCCCTGCGCCGGCGGTGCGACACCGGCGACTCCTCCGGCGCGGTCGCTCTCGCCCTGAACCTGACCTGGTACTGGCAGATGTTCGGCCGGTACGCCGACGCGGCCTACTGGCTGGGCGAGGCGCTGGCGGTGCCCGGCGGCGAGCCGACGCCCGACCGCGACTGCGCCCGCGCGATCCACCTGATCAACCGGCTCGCCACCCGGCCGGGGATGACCGACGAGGAGGTGGCGGGCGACCAGGCGCAGCTGCGCGAGCTGGCCGACCGGCTGCTCACGTACCCGGAGCCGCCCGGCCCCTACGGCGCGCTCGCCACGCTCCCGATCGCGTTCCTCCAACAGGAGAAGGCCACGTTCGCGATCATCGAGCGCCTGGCCGACGGGGACGACGTGTGGCTGTCCGGGCTGGCCCGCATGTTCCGGGCCCAGTTCGCCGAGAACGCGGGCGAGCTCGACGCGATGCGCACCGACGTGGAGGCGGCCCTGGCCTGCTTCCGGCAGGTCTGCGACCGCTGGGGCCAGGCCACCGCGCTGCCGATGCGCGCCCAGCTCCGCCAGTACGACGGCGACCTCGACGGCGCGCTGGCCGACCTGCGCGAGGCTCGGTCGCTGGCCGGTGAGCTCGGCCCGCTCAGCCTCGGCGAGGAGGTGTTCAGCGACCTGCGCTGGATCGACCTGCACCTGCGGCGCGGCGACACCGACCTGGCGATCGAGATGATCGACTCGGCCCGGGAGTGGGCGCTGCGCGCGAACTCGCCGGAGATGCTGGTCCTGGTCGACGCGTGGGAGGCCGTCTTCCGGATGCGGCTCGGCGACCTGGACCGGGCGGGCCGGCTGCTCGACGACGCCGAGCGGGGCCTGCGCGGCGACACGACGTTCCCCGGCGACCACGCGCGGACGCTGGTCGGCAGCGTACGGGCCTCGCTCTGCCTGGAGACGGGTGACCGGGCCGGCGCGGAGAAGGCGCTGGAGAAGGCGTACGCGGCGGGGCTGGCGACCCGGGACCTGCCGATCCTGTCGGTGGTGGCCGTGGCCGCGGTGGCGCTCGCCGAGGCGCACGGGCGGCATCACGAGACGGCCGTCCTGCTCGGCGCCGCCTCCCGGTTGCGCGGCGCTCACGACCGTACCGACCGGCAGGTTCGCGAGCTCACCCGCCGAGGGCGGGCCGCGCTGGGCGAGGAGGCCTTCGCCGCGGCGTACGCGAAGGGCTGGGAGCTGGACGGGAGGACGGCCGTGACCGACGTCGACCCGGCCCGGCTGCGCCGGGAGCCCAGGACGGCTCACCCGGATCCCGAGTGATCCGGGACGAGAGGAGGCCCGGCTCCGGACCGTCGCGAACGGACCGGCCGCCCGTGCCCCGGGCCGGGCCGGTGGATCTTTCGGTGACGGCCCGCGAGGACCTAGAGTCCAGCCCGTGTACACCGAGGCTCCGGATCTGTTGTGCGCGGGCCGGTTCGACGAGAAGCCCGGCTTCACGGTCTACCGCGAGCACGGCGCGCGGAACTGGATGCTGAGCCTCACCGTCACCAACGCCGCCGAGCGGGCGGCACCTCGTGACCCGGCCGGGCGATCTCGTCCTGATCGCGCCGGGCGCGGTGCAGCACTACCGCGCCTCGCCCGACAGTGGCCCGTGGGGCTACTGGTCGGCGCACTTCCAGCCGCGGGCGGCCTGGTTCGCCTGGCCGCGGCTGCCCGAGGTCTCGCCCGGCTTCAGCCTGACCCGGCTCGACGTACCGGGTCGCGGCGAACGCCTACACGGTGCTCGCGTACGACGGATAACCGGCGTTCACCGAATACACCGACGCGGTGCGGCACAGCCTCGACCACGAGGGGTTCATCCGGTACGTGCGGCTGCGCCGCACGATCGACC
>NZ_JBHLZP010000898.1:0-1997 GCF_042429965.1 Actinoallomurus acaciae | reverse complement strand
GTCGCGGGTGATCGAGGCGGCGCGCGCCGCCGGGGCCCGGGCTCCCGTGCAGTCGGTCTACCCCGACGTCGCGGACCTGGACGGCCTGGCGGCCTCCAGCCGGATGGGCCGGGCCCTGGGGTTCCGCGGACGAACCGCCATCCACCCGGCGCAGCTCCCGGTGATCGCCCAGGCGTACCGCCCGGACGCCGCCGAGATCGCGGCCGCACGGCGCGTCGTCGAGGCGTTCGCGTCCGCGACGGCCACGGACACGGGCGCCGTCGCACTGGAGGACGGCGCGTTCGTGGACATCGCCGTGGTCCGCCAGGCCGAACGACTGCTCGCCGAGGCCGATCCGGGAGGCCGGCCATCGCGTTGATCCCGGCGCGTTCTCGGCGGCTCCCCATGCCGTCGAAGCCCTCGACGTCCGCAGGGCGCCCTTCGACGCCGACCCGGTTCCATGGCGGCCGAGGTTACGCATTTCAGCTTTTGTAACTCGCTAGGGCAGATCAACCCGCCGGGTTCGCATCTATCGTTGAGATCATGATTTCGGGTGCCGACATGCTGCACGCCGGGTTGCTCCAGAAGCTCGTCTCGTCGTTCCTCGTGCCCCTGCGGGTCGAGGCCGCGGCGGGCGCGCCGTTCCGCGCGCACGTCGACCACGTCGACGTCGGCCCGATGGTCGTCGCGCGGGTGCGCAGCACGCCCCACGCCGTCGTACGGCGGGCGGGCGCGATCACCTCCACCGACCGGGAGCTGTTCAAGCTCGTCCTGCATCGCCGTGGCGGCCTCTCCGTGGCACAGGGCGACCGTCAGGCCCGCATGCGCGCCGGCGAAATCGTGATCTTCGACGCCACACGGCCGTACAACGTCACGGCCCCGGACCCCTGTGACGTCGTGGTCGTCGGCCTGCCGCGTTCGGCGTTCGGCCGCAAGGCGGACGCCGTCACCCGCCACGCCGCACGGGTCCTGCCCGCCGACCAGGGCACCCGGTCGGTCATCGCGGCCGTGCTGAGCGGGCTGGCCGACCAGATCGACGCACTGCCCGGGCCCGGCGGCCTTCGCCTCGCCGACGCCATGACCTCCCTGGTCGTCGCGGCGTTCGCCGACATCACACCCGAGCGCGTCGACATCGGCACCGAACTCACCGACCGCATCCTCGCGTACACGCTGGCGAACCTGCACGATCCGCTGCTGTCCGCGGACTCCGTGGCCACCCGGCACGGAATCTCCGTCCGCCACCTGCACGGGCTGCTGCGACGCCGCGACGTGAGGTTCGCGGCATGGGTCCGGAGCGAACGCCTGCGACGGGTACGGTCCGACCTGCTCGACCCGGCCCTCGCGGGACGTACGACGGCGTCGATCGCGGCCCGCTGGGGACTGCACGACCCGGCCCATCTGTCGCGTGCGCTCAAACGGGAGTACGGCCAGACCGCCGCCGAGCTCCGCCGGGAGGCGACGGTTCCTGTCAGAGGCGCTTTGTAGCCTGACGGCCTGTTCGCGAGCCCTGGAGGCCACATGACCGCCGCGCGGTTGCCCGAGACCGACCACTCGCCGCTTCTGCGTACCGACTTCACCGATGACGACGCGTGGCAGGCGTTGCTGGACGAGATCGGCGACGACTGGGTGACGGTCGTGGAGGATCCCGGCCACCAGAGCCTGGCCGTGCCGGCGCTGCTGGCGTTGGTCCCCGACGGCAGCCGCTATCCGGTGCTCGTCGTCGCCGACGAAGTGACGTTCTCCTCCGCCGAGCGCTCGCTGTTGCTGATCGACGTCAGCGAGGAGCCCGGCCGGACGTTCCGGGCCGTGCCCGACGCGTACCGGTCCGCGATCGCCAACCTGTCGATCCAGAACCAGAGCTTCGACGACTATCTCCGTTCGGCCGGCGACTCGGGCGTCTACCGGATCTCCGACCGCCAACGCCAGGCGATGGCCGAGCTCCAGGCGCTCGGCCGGCCCGGCACGGACCTGCCGCAGGCGCGCGTGCCGGGGCCGGGAGCCTCGCGGGCGACCCCCGG
>NZ_JBHLZP010000897.1:0-2022 GCF_042429965.1 Actinoallomurus acaciae | reverse complement strand
GGCGCGCCCGCGCTGCGCGAGACCGTCGCCGCGCTGGAGGCGGCCGGCGGCAAGGCCGCCCACGTCGCCGCCGACCTGGGGGAGCGCGGCTGCGTACGGCGGGCCGCCGAGGACGCCGCGCGGATTTTCGGCGAGCCCGACATCCTGGTCAACTGCGCCGGCATCAACCTGCGGCCGCCCATGGACGAGCTGGACGCGTCGGTGTGGGACCGGTCGATGGCGGTCAACCTCGACGCCCCGTTCCTGCTCGGCCAGCGGTTCGGGCCGGGCATGGCCGGGCGCGGCCACGGCCGGATCATCAACGTCGCCTCTCAGCAGTCCTTCCGCGCGTTCGGCAACAGCGGCGCCTACGGCGCCGCCAAAGGCGGCCTGGTCGCGCTGACCCGTTCCCAGGCCGAGGCGTGGTCGGCCCGCGGAGTGTGCTGCAACGCCCTCGTCCCCGGGTTCGTCGTGACGCCGCTGGTCACCCACATCCCGCCGGAGCGCCACGCCGCGATGGCCGACCGCACGCTGATCGGCCGCAACGGCCGCCCCGACGACTTCGCCGGCGCGGCCGTGTTCCTGGCGAGCGCGGCGTCGGCGTACGTCACCGGTCAGTCGATCTTCGTGGACGGCGGCTTCTCCATCCACTGAGCGACCGGCTCATGGTTCGCAAGGAGCTGATCATGACGGGCGTCAGGGGAGGGTCAAGACGATCGGCCCGTCGTCGGTGATGGCCACCGAGTGTTCGACGTGGACCGTGCGGCTGCCGTCACCGCTGCACAGGGACCAGCCGTCCTCGGCCATCGCGTAGTCGTCGTCGCCTCCGGCCATCAGGCTCGGCTCGATGGCGATGACCATGCCGGGGCGGAGCCTGAGGCCGTGCCCTCGGCGGCCCTCGTTGGGGACGAACGGGTCCTCGTGCATGGCCCGCCCGATGCCGTGGCCGGCGAAGTCGTGCTGGATGCCGTAGCCGGCCGCGCGGCCGATGCGGGAGATGGCCTGGCCGATGTCGCCGAGCCGCGCGTCCGGCACGGCCTCCTCGATCCCGGCGGCCAGCATCCGTTCGGCGGTGCGGATCAGGTCGGCGTCGCGCCGGTGGCCCCGGCCGACGCAGAAGCTGACCGCGCCGTCGGCGTGCCAGCCGTCGATGTGGGCGCCGCAGTCGATGCTCAGCAGGTCGCCGTCCCGGAGCCGGTAGCCGGTGGGCAGGCCGTGCAGCATGACCTCGTTCACCGAGGTGCAGATCACGCCGGGGTAGGGAGTGGCGCCGAACGCCGGGTGGTAGCCGAGGAAGGACGATCCGGCCCCGGCCTCGTGCATGATCTGGCGGGCCAGCTCGTCGAGCTCGCGCAGGGACACCCCGGCGGTCGCGTGCGCACGGACCTGTGCGTGCACCGCCGCGACGACCCGGCCGGCCTCGCGCATCACCTCGATCTCGGCGGCGGTCTTGAGCTCGATCAACGTTTTCCTCCTGCTAGGTTCCGATAACTATACCGGTATTAGTATTGGGCTCATGGTACGGGAACCGTTGTCGATCGCCGACCACCTGCGGGGGGAACGGCTGGGCGAGCTGCTGCGCGAGGCCAGGGGCTCGCGCAGCATCACCGAGGTGGCGCTCCAGGCCGGGATCTCCCCGGAGACTCTGCGGAAGATCGAGAGGGGCCGCATCCCCACACCGGCCTTCTTCACCGTGGTCGCCGTCGCCGGAGTTCTGGGACTGTCCGTGGACGCGCTGCTGGCCCAGGTCAGCCTGCCCGGCACGGCCGCCGGAGCCACGGACGAGGCCGCCCCGAGCGCCGAAGGCGAGCGCAGAGCCGTGGGATGACGCCACGCTGATCCCCAGCGAGAACTCCTCAGCCCCTGCCGGTCCGGCATGGCCGGGACCGGCGTGCGGGGAGCCGATCGATCAGCCGATGAGGCGTCGCAGCGCGGCGTGGGCCGGCGGACCCCAGGTGGGCTTGCCGCCGGGCCGGCCGTGGACGCCGGCGTCGGCGATGAGAATGCCGGTGAGGGCGCGCGCCACCGCCCATCCACGGGCGC
>NZ_JBHLZP010000896.1:0-2026 GCF_042429965.1 Actinoallomurus acaciae | reverse complement strand
GGCGCCCGCCGCGCCGGCGACTCGGTCGCGGTGGCCACGGCGGACGGCTCGCTCGGTTCGGCGGGCACGGTCGAGGACCTGCTGCCGAGCGCCATCGAGGGCGCCCTGGCGGAGGTCGTGTACGCCTGCGCGCCGCTGAAGACGCTGCAGTCGGTCAGCCGCACCTGCACGAAATACGGCATCCCGGCCCAGGTCGCGGTCGAGGAGCCGATGGCATGCGGCACCGGAGTGTGCATGGCCTGCGTGCTCCCGGTGATCGGCGACGACGGCGCCACCCACATGGTCCGTACCTGCGTCGACGGCCCGGTGTTCCGCGGCGAACGGGTGCGCTGGGACGACGTCGGCACCATCCCGTTCGACGCGCTGGGCGCCCCGCGCGCCCTGCGGCTGGGAGAACGCCCATGAGCCGTACGCCGGGCGGTCCCGCGTGAGGAGGGCTCATGAGTGTTGATCTGCGGACCGGGCTCGGTCCGGTCGCGCTGCCGAACCCGATCATGACCGCGTCCGGCTGCGGCGGCACCGGGCGCGAGCTGGGCCGCTTCTTCGACGTCGCCAAGCTCGGCGCGATCGTCACGCCGTCGATCACTCCGGAACCGCGCGCCGGGCGCCCCGCGCCCCGGCTCGCCGAGACGCCCAGCGGCGTGCTCAACTCCACCGGGCTCCAGGGGCCCGGCATCGAGGCCTTCCTGGCGCGCGACCTGCCGTGGCTCGACGAGCACGGCGCCCGCACGATCGTCTCGATCGCCGGCAACAGCGTCGAGGAGTACGTCGAGGTCGCCAAGCGCCTCACCACCGCGCCCGGTGTGATCGCGGTCGAGATCAACACCTCGTGCCCGAACGTCGAGGACCGCGGCCTGATGTTCGCCGCCCACCCGACGGCCGCCGCCGAGATCGTCCGGGCCGTGCGCGCCAACACACGCCGGGGGGTGCCCGTCTTCGCCAAGCTGTCGGCGGACGTCACCGACATGGTCGGCGTCGCCATGGCCTGCGCGGACGCCGGCGCCGACGGCCTGTCGATGATCAACACCCTCCACGGCATGGCCGTGGACACCTGGACCTTCCGCCCGCGGCTGGCCGGCGTCACCGGAGGGCTGTCCGGCCCGGCCATCCGGCCCGTCGCGGTCCGCTGCGTCTACCAGGTGCACGCGGCGCTGCCCGAGATCCCGATCATCGGCATCGGCGGCGTGCGCACCGGCACCGACGCACTGGAGCTCGTCCTGGCGGGCGCGTCGGCGGTCGCGATCGGCACGGCGAACCTTCACGATCCGTCCGCATGCACGCGGATCCTGCGCGAACTGGACACCGCGCTGCGCGAACGCGGCATCACCGAACTGGCCGACGCGGTCGGACTGGCCCACAAACCGGCGGGCACGCTGATCCGGCGCATCGACCCCAACGTCGGCGTCGGTGAGCCGACGGAACAGGAGAGTCTGCAGTGAACCTCGCCCCCATCGCCGTCGCCCTGGACGCGCCGGACCTCGAGACGGCCGCCCGCTGGGCGACACTGGTGACACCTCACGTCAGCACGGTCAAGGTCGGGCTGGAGCTGTACCTGCGGTACGGGCCGGACGTGGTGGCCAGCGTCCGCGGCGCCACCGGCGTCCAGGTGTTCCTCGACCTGAAGCTGCACGACATCCCCGCCACGGTGGCCGGCGCGGCGCGCGCGGTGTCACGCCTCAAGCCGGCGTACCTCACCGTCCACGCGGTCGGCGGCGCCTCGATGATCCGCGCGGCCGCCGAGGCCGCGCCGAACACCAAGATCGCCGCTGTGACGGTTCTCACGTCCCTGGCGGAGGACGACCTGACGAGCATCGGCCTGGCGGGCCCGGCCCTGGACGCCGTACGCCGCCTGTCGGCGCTCGCGGTCGAGGCGGGCGCCCAGGCGCTCGTGTGCTCCCCGATCGAGGCGGCCGCGGTACGCGCGGAGGTGGGCCCGGAGGTGACCTTGATCACGCCGGGCGTCCGCCCACGCGGCGCCGCGACCCAGGACCAGGCCCGCGTGGCGACACCGGAGGAGGCCCTCGCC
>NZ_JBHLZP010000895.1:0-2030 GCF_042429965.1 Actinoallomurus acaciae | reverse complement strand
CGGGCCGCCCGCCCGCGGCGACCGCCCCCGGACGCCCGGTCCGCGCCGGTCCAGGGCCTGTCGCCGTCCGGCCTGAGCGGCACGGCCACGTACGCGCTGCTCGACGTGGGGCTCCACCGGCCGTACGCGACGGGGTGGCCGAAAGATGTCAAAGCGGTATCGGGCGGCGTGTGAGGGCGATGTTGTCGGTGGTGCCTGTTAGCTTCCCGCCCTATGCGCCTGCTGCACACCTCCGACTGGCATCTGGGCCGGTCCTTCCACCGGGAGGACATGCTCGCCGCCCAGGCGCGGTTCGTCGACCACCTGGTCGAGACCGTGCGCGCGGAGAGTGTCGACGCTGTGCTCATCTCCGGCGACCTGTACGACCGTGCGCTGCCGCCCGTCGACGCCGTCGCCCTGTGCGACGAGGCGCTGCGTCGCCTCGCGGCCGAGAAGGTTCAGGTCATCGCCATCAGCGGCAACCACGACTCCGCCCAGCGGCTCGGGTTCGGTGCCGGGCTGATGTCCGCCGCCGGCGTGCACGTGATCGCCGATCCGCGGCGGGTCGGCGAGCCGGTGCTGCTCGCCGACGGCACGGCCGTGTACGGCATTCCGTACCTCGAACCCGAGGTCGTCCGCAGCGCGTGGGACCTGCCCGAGCGCGGCCATACCGCCGCGCTGACCGAGGCGATGCGGCGCGTCCGCGCCGACCTCGCGAAACGCGAGGGCCGTTCCGTGGTGCTCGCGCACGCGTTCGTCACCGGGGGGCAGGCCAGCGACAGCGAGCGTGACATCTCCGTCGGCGGCGTCGCGAGCGTGCCGATGAGCGTGTTCGAGGGCGTCGGCTACGTCGCCCTCGGCCACCTGCACGGACGCCAGCGCATGTCCGACACCGTGCGCTACTCCGGTTCGCCGCTGGCCTATTCGTTCTCCGAGGAGCACCACGTCAAGGGCGCCTGGCTGGTCGACCTCGGCCCCACGGTGACCGCCGCGTTCGTGGAGGCGCCCGTGCCCCGCCGCTCCGCGCGCATCAGCGGGCGGATCGACGACCTGCTGTCCGGCGAGCGCTGGGCGCCGTACGAGGACCATTGGCTCCAGGTCACCCTGACCGACCCCGACCGGCCCGCCGGGGCGATGGAGCGGCTGCGGCGGCGGTTCCCGCACACGCTGGCGCTCGCCTTCGAGCCCGAAGGCGGCCCGGCCGCCGACGACCGCCGTTGGGCCGAGCGCATCCGTGACCGCTCCGACCTCGACATCGCCTACGACTTCGTCCGCGAGGTACGCGGCGCGTCCGCCGACGACGCCGAGCGCGACCTGCTCGGCGAGGCGTTCGAGTGCTGCCGGCGGGTGGAGGCGGCGCGATGAGGCTGCACTCGCTGACCATCACCGCCTTCGGCCCGTACGCGGGCACGGAGACGGTCGACTTCGCGGCGCTGTCGGGTGCCGGGCTGTTCCTGATCAACGGCCCGACCGGCGCCGGCAAGACGAGCGTGCTCGACGCGGTCTGCTTCGCCCTGTACGGCCGGGTGCCGAGCGTCCGCAACGACGCCAAGGACCTGCGCAGCCAGCACGCGCCGCCCGACCGGGCACCCGAGGTCGTCCTCGACGTGACGATCCGCGGGCGGCGCTTCAAGGTCACCCGGTCGCCCAAGTGGGAGCGGCCGAAACGCCGCGGCCAGGGCACCACCGAGGAAAAGGCCAAGGTCCTGCTTCAGGAGTGGCGCGGCGGCGCCTGGGAGACCTGGTCGACCCGCTTCGACGAGGCCGGCCAGTTCGTCACCGACCTGCTGGGCATGTCGGCGGAGCAGTTCTGCCAGGTGGTGCTGCTGCCGCAGGGCGACTTCGCGGCGTTCCTGCGCGCCGGGGCCGAAGAACGCCGGGCCGTGCTGGAGAAACTGTTCGCGACCGAGGTGTTCGCCCAGGTCGAGACGTGGCTGGCCGAGCGTCGCCGCGAGAGCGGGCGCGCGGCCGACGAGCTGCGCCTGGCGGCCGAGTCGGTCGCCGACCGTGCCGCCGAGGCGGCCGGTGCCGTACGGCCCGAGCTGACGCCG
>NZ_JBHLZP010000894.1:0-2036 GCF_042429965.1 Actinoallomurus acaciae | reverse complement strand
CGCCGCGCCGGTGACGGCGTGCGCCCGGACGGCGAGTGGTGGCGCCGCGGGGCCGGCTGGCGCGTGTGGTCGCCGTCGGGCGACCTGCCGGAGGGGACGGAGGAGGTGCGGCCCGACCTGCATGACGCCGCGATCGTGGCCGCCCTCGCCGCCGAACGAGGGACGGGCCGCCCGTCCGGGAATTCGACCGAGGAGTGATCGATGCTCGCGCGGACACAGGAGGTCTCGGTGTGGTTCGGCTCGTTCACCGCGGTGCACGCGGTGGACATGGCCGTCGGCCCGGGGGAGGTGGTCGGCCTGCTCGGCGCGAACGGCGCGGGCAAGACCACGCTGATCCGGGTCCTGCTCGGCCTGCTCCGGCCGACCGCCGGGCGGGCCCGGCTGTTCGGGGCCGGCCCGTCGCTGGAGACGCGGCGATCGGTGGGCTACGTCCCCCAGACACTCGGCCTGTACTCCGACATGACGGTCCGGGAGAACTGGGCGTTCGCCGCCTCCGCGTTCGGTCACGCGGGCACCCGCGTACCGGCCGATCTCCGGCACTGGGAGGATGATCTCGTCGGCGGACTGTCGCTCGGAGTGGCGCGGCGCGTCGCGTTCGCGGTGGCCCTGTCACACGAGCCGAGGCTGCTCGTCCTGGACGAGCCGACGTCCGGCGTCGGCCCGCTCGGCGCGGCCCGGCTCTGGCAGGAGATCCGCCAGGCCGCCGAACAGGGGGCGGGCGTCCTCGTGACGACGCACAACATGGAGGAGGCCGAGCAGTGCGACCGGCTGTACGTGATGGTCGCCGGCCGGGTCGAGGCCGAGGGCACCGTCGCGGACGTCATCGGCGGCCGTACGGTGGTGGAGGTGCGCTGCGCCGACTGGATGCGCGCCTTCCAGGCGCTCGATGACAATGGCTTCGCCGTCCAGGCCCACGGCTCGGTGCTGCGCGTGCCCGCCTCGCCGGGCGAGCGGGACACCGTCGCCGGCCTGCTGGAGCGTGACGGCATGGACGTCACCGTACGGATCCGGCCCGCCGGTCTGGAGGAGGCGTTCATGGCGATCCTCGGCGACAGCGGGACGGCACACGAGCGAACGGAGTGAGTGGATCGAGAACACGCCCCAGCGGTCACGTCCTCCGGCGAGGGAGGATTCTTGACGCGGACCGGGCGTAGGCGGGGGGCTCCGCCGACGCGTGAGGCGATCATGCGCGCGGCGCGGCGCTGCTTCGGCACGTCGGGGTATGACGCCACCTCGCTCCGGCGGGTCGCGGTCGAGGCCGGGGTGGACCCCGCCCTGCTGATCCACTACTTCGGGAGCAAAGAGGGCCTGTTCACCGCGGCGATGGGACTGCCGTTCCGGCCGTCGGAGATGTTCGCGGCCCTCCCGGAGCTGACGCTGCCCGAGGCGTCGCGGACCATCGTCCGCGTCTTCCTCCAGATGGCCGACGGCGACGACAGCCGGAACGCCATGCTCGCCCTGGTCCGCTCGGCGGTGTCGAACGAGAGGGCCGCCGCCATGCTCCGGGAGTTCGTCACCGAGGAGCTCCTCACCATCATCGGCGGCCTGTCGGACCGCGCCGACGCGCGCATGCGCGCGTCGCTGGTGGCCGCCCAGCTCATCGGCGTCGCCATGCTCCGGCACGTCGTACGGATCGAGACGCTCGCGAACGCGTCTCCGGACGAGATCGTCGCCCTCGTCGCGCCGGTGATCGAACAGTACCTGCGCTGACCGCCCGCTCGGCTCGTGATCACGACGGCCGATACCAGGGCGGGAGGTAGACCGACCAGTGACGGCCGAGGCCCGGCAGCGGATGACGGGTCCAGGAGAGGGCGTACGCGGGCGGCGAGGTGCCGCGCGCCAGGATCCCGGCCGCCTCCCGGTGTGCGGCGGCGACGAGGCGGGCCGGTGTCGTCGACCGGAGTATCCCGCCGGTCGCCCCGGTGCGGCAGCCCAGGTAGAACGCGACCGGCACGGCGCGCGAACCGCTCAGCAGGCAGGGCGCCCGCATGCCGAGCCGCCGCAGTCCCTCCGCGCCGCGTGCGTAGATCCGGCGC
>NZ_JBHLZP010000893.1:0-2036 GCF_042429965.1 Actinoallomurus acaciae | reverse complement strand
CGAGCGCCTCGGGCGAGCGGGCCGACACGGTCACCAGCTCGGCGCGCCCCGCCTGCTCCGGCGGTACGTACGGGGGCGCCTCCTGCAGGACGAGGTGCGCGTTGGTGCCGCCGGTGCCGAAGGAGCTGACCCCGGCCCGCCGCGGGGCGCCGGGCGTGCGCGGCCAGGGAGTGGGCTCGGCGCTGACCGTGAACGGCCCGGACGGCACGAGCGGGTTGGGCCGGGTGAAGTACGGGCTGGGCGGCACGAGCTCGTTCTCGAGCGCGAGCACGGTCTTGATGAGGCCGGCGACGCCTGCGGCGGCGTCCAGGTGCCCGATGTTGGCCTTCACCGAGCCCAGGAGGCACCCGGTGGAGCCGGCGAACGCGTCGACGAGGGCGCGCAGCTCGATCGGATCGCCGACCGGCGTACCCGTGCCGTGGGCCTCCACGTAGGAGACCGACTCCGCCTCGATCCCCGCGGCCGCGTGGGCGGCGAGGATGACCTCGGTCTGGCCGGGGGCGCTCGGCGCGGTGAAGCCGACCTTGCGGTCCCCGTCGTTGTTGACCGCCGACCCCTTGACCACCGCCCGGATCGTGTCGCCGTCGGCGAGCGCGTCGGAGAGGCGCTTGAGCACGATGACGCCCAGGCCGTGTCCGGGGAACATGCCGTCCGCGGCGGCGTCGAACGGCCGGCAGCGGCCGTCGGGCGACAGCGGCCCGCCGGGCACGTGCTGATAGCCCTGCTTCGGCAGCGCGTTGAGCGAGGCACCGCCCGCGACGGCGATGTCGCACTGGTGGTCGAGCAGGTCCCGGCAGGCCAGGTGGACGGCGACGAGGGACGTCGAGCAGGCGCTTGCGACGGTGATGCCCGGCCCGGTCAGACCCAGCTCGTAACACACGCGGGTGGCCAGGGCGCTCGGCGAGTTGCCGGCGATGGCGGGCAGCAGCACCAACGAGTTGGCGGCGTCGCTCAGATGCGGGTGGACGTGGGTGAGGAAGTAACGGCTCTGGCTGGCGCCCGCGTACACCCCGATCGAGCCGGGATGCTCACGCGGTGAGTATCCGGCCTGCTGGAGCGCGTGGTAAACGCATTCGAGGAAGAGTCGCTGCTGCGGGTCGATGAGCTCGGCCTCCGTCGGCCGGTAGCCGAAGAAGTCGGCGTCGAACAGGTCGATGCCCTCCACCGTCGCCTCGACCTTGACCAGGGCGGGATCCTCCAGCGCCGCCGGGTCGTGGCCGGCCGCGAGGAACTCCTCGTCGGTGAAGGGCACGGCCGCCTCACGGCCCGCCGCGAGGTTCTCCCAGAAGCGTTCGAGGGTGGGGGCGCCGGGAAAGCGGCCCTCCATGGCGACGATCGCGATGTCGAGGTCGGGGTCGTAGCCGGGCGTGGGGACGGACATGGAGGATGTCCCTTCTGGACGCGCGTCGAGCGCCTCGATCAGGTGCGCGAACCGATCGGCGATCCGCTGCGTGGTGGTGGCCGTGAACATGTCGTCGCGGGTCGTCACCGTGACGGTCATCCCGTCGCCGCCGGTGGCGTCGTCGGCGACCTCCAGGACGAGGTCGAACCGGGCGGTGCCCGCGTACACCGGGTGCTCGGCGCAGCGGACCCCGGGCAGGTCCAGGCCGCGCAGCAGCCCGGTGCGGTGGGAGAACATCACGTCGAACGGGCGCGGGTCGCCGCCGGCGCGGCGCAGGTCCTCCACGACCGTCTCGAACGGCACGTCCTGGTGCTCGTACGCCTCGGTGCACACGTCGCGTACGTGGCGGACGAGCTCGCGGAACCCACGCCCACCCGCCGGGCCCACGTCGACGGGCAGGACGACGACGTTGCCGAAGTTGCCCACGAGCGGTTCGAACTCCGGCCGGGGCCGGCTCACCACCGGTGCGCCGAACGGGATCCGGCCGGTGGCGCCGAACCCGTGCAGCAGCCGCGCCGCCGCCGCAAGCAGCACCATGTACGGCGAGGCGTGCTCCTCCCGCGCGATGCGGCGTACCGTACCGGCGGCGTGCGCGGACACGGCGCGACGGCGCCGGATCCCGCCCGCGGGCGGC
>NZ_JBHLZP010000892.1:0-2041 GCF_042429965.1 Actinoallomurus acaciae | reverse complement strand
GTGGCTGTTGCTTTTTGAGCACGGTCTTCTGGAGTGGTAGATCCGGTGGTCTGGGTGATCGTTGGATGGGCGGGTGGCGAGGGGTTTTCGGCGGGTTGATCGGGATCAGCAGTTTCTGTTGCCGGTGGACATGCGTGAGTGGCTTGCTGGCGATCACGTGGTGTGGGCGCTGCTCGAGGTGGTCGAGCACTTGGACGTCACCGAGTTGGAGGCCCGCTATGCGCAGGGCGGGCCTGGTCGCCGCGCTTACGATCCGCGGATGCTGCTGGCGCTGCTGATTTACGCGTACTCGGCTGGAGTCCGGTCTTCGCGGCAGATCGAGCGGCTGTGCCGGACGGATGTGGCGATGCGGGTGATCTGCGGGCTGCAGGTGCCCGATCACACGGTGATCGCTCGGTTCCGGCAGCGGCATCAAGACTCGGTGCGGGCATTGTTTACCCAGGTGCTGTTGATCTGTGCGAAAGCCGGGATGGGACGGCTGGGCACCATCGCCGTGGACGGCACGAAGATCGCCGCAGACGCATCGAAGAAGGCCACCTGCCGGAGGCAATGGCTGCAGCAGCAAGTCGATGAGATCCTCACGCGGGCCACCTCGGAGGATGCGGCTGAAGACGCCGAGTTCGGGTCGGCCAACCGTGGTGATGAGACACCGCAGGGACTGCGGGGACGGCGTGATCGGGAGGAGCGGCTCAAGCGCGCGCTGGCTGAGGTGATCGCGGAGGAGGCCGAGCGTGGTCTGGATGAGGAGGCCGCAGCCGCTAAGGAACGCGCGTTCCTCGAAGCCACCCGGGCTGGCCGCAATGATGTGGGGTCTCGTCCGGTCGGGGCCGATCCGGTGGCGATCGCCGAGGCTCGGCTGCAGGCCGCCCAGGATCGCCTGGCCAAGGAAGTCGCGGCCAAGCGAGAGCAGATCGCAGTGATGCGTGAGCGGATCCGGCGGTTCGAGGCTGGTGAAGGGCCTAAGCCGAATCTCGGGCCGTTCAGCTTCGATGAGAATCGCGGCCAGCAGGTGGCCCGCGCCAAGCGGTGGGTGGCCCGAGCCGAACGGGAACTGGCGGCCGCCCGGGCACGCACGTCTTCCCCACCTTCGGAGTCTCAGCAGGCCGATCTAACACCGGTGCCGGGCGGCGGCCGGCACGGACCGCGAGGCATCAAAAGCAAGGACGAGCGTCCGGTCGCACGATGCAACGTCACCGACCCCGACAGCCGCCTGATGCAAGACCGCAACGGAGGCACGATCCAGGGCTACAACGCCCAACTCGCCGTCAGCGACGACGGCCTGATCCTCAGCCCCCAGGTCGTCCAGGACGCCAACGACCGGCGGCAGCTACGACCGATGACCCAGGCCGCGGTCACCGCCGCGCTGCTAATTCACCGCACACGATGCCCACGTCAATGCCCGACACCAGGCGGATGCTGCGCCGCGGCATCAGCCGAACGCAACGACGCCGGCGACACTTCCGGCTGCGAAGAGGCGGATTGCCGCTGCCGGGCCGACTGGATCGGCACCATGCTGTTCGACGCTGGCTACTGGACCCAGGACAACCTCACCGCACCCGGCCCTGACCGGCTCATCGCGCCCGGGAAAAACGGCGACCTTCCCCAGCCGTGCGAGCACCCCGACCCGCCACCTGAGGACGCCGACCCGGCCACCCTCATGCTCCACCGACTGGCCACCGAAGACGGCACAACCCTCTACAAACGACGAGCCGCCACCGTCGAGCCCGTCAACGGCCACCTCAAAGACCGCACGGCCCTGCGTCGCTTCGCACGCCGCGGCCTGGCCGCCTGCCAAGCCGAACTCACCTTCGCCGCGACGGTCCTCAACCTCGGCAAGCTCTGCCGCTTGGACCCCGCTCGCCGCGCAGCCGCCCTGACCAACTGACCTGGGCCCGCACCCAGCGGACGTATCCGAGCTCCGGCCTCCGCAAACCGCACGCATAGCCCGGCAAACTGCCAAACACGTCGATCTTCCCCGGACCACCATCCGACCGCTACAGCCGACCCCGGATCAGACCCCGAAATTAAGCAACAGCCACAC
>NZ_JBHLZP010000891.1:0-2047 GCF_042429965.1 Actinoallomurus acaciae | reverse complement strand
CGCGGCGCCCTCGGCGGGCGGCTGCGAGCCGCCGCGGGGCGTGGGCGACTTCACCGGCCGTGACGTCGAGCTCGCCCGGCTGGAGCTCCTCGCCGACGAGGCCGCCGGAGAGGGCCCGGCCGTGGTGGCCACCGTGTCGGGCGGCCCGGGCATGGGCAAGACCGCGCTCATCGTGCACGCGGCGGAGCTGCTGGCCGACCGCTTTCCCGACGGATGTTTCTTCGTCGACCTGCGCGGCATGGACGCCGCCCCGGTCGCCGCCGGAACCGCGCTGACCCGCCTGCTGAGGGCCTTCGGCGTGATCGAGGCCAGGATCCCGCAGGACGAGGAGGCGCGCGCCGGCTTCTACCGTTCCGCGCTGCGCGACCGGCGAAGCCTCATTCTGCTGGACAACGCCCTGGACGAGGCTCAGGTGCGCCCGCTGCTGCCCGGAGGCGGCGGCAGCCTGGTGCTGATCACCAGCCGCCGGTCGCTCGCCGGGCTGGAAGGGGTGCACCAGGTGCCGCTGGCCGGAATGCCGGCGGAGGACGCGGTCGCGATGCTGCGTCGCATCCTCGGCGGCGGACGCGACGGCGCCGGTGACCTGGACACCGTCGCGGGGCTGTGCGGCCACCTGCCGCTGGCGATGCGGATCGCGGGCAACCGGCTGCTGAGCCGGCCCGGCTGGACCGCCGGGCAGCCCGCGCGGCGGCTCGCCGACGAGGGGCGGCGGCTCGACTTACTCGCCGCCGGCGACCTGCACGTGGCCGCGGCGTTCGCCCTGTCGTACCGGCACCTGTCCGGCCGGGCGGCCGAGCTGTTCCGGCGCCTCGCGCTCGTCCCCGGGCCCGACTTCGGGGTGGCGATCGGCGCCGTGCTCGCGGGCGTCACCCCGGACGAGGCGGAGGACGCGCTCGAGGAGCTCGTCGAGCTCGGCCTGCTCCAGGCGCCGTATCTCGCGCGTTACCGGCTGCACGACCTCGTCCGGCTGTTCGCCCGCGCCCGGCTGGCCGAAGAGGAGCCGGAGGACGCGCGCCGGAGGGTTCTCCACCGCATGAACTCCTGGCTCCTCGACGTCACGACCGTCGCGGGCCGGTGGTTCGAGCCGGAGTACGGCGAGCCGCCGGCCGGCTCCGACCTCCTCGTGCCGCTCGGCACCCGCGAGGAGGCACGCGCCTGGCTGGAGGGAGAGAGCGCCGGCTGGCTGGCCGCGCTGCGCTCGGCCGCGAAGGAGGGCGAGCACGCCCGGGTGGTCGAGGTGACCGGCGCCCTGCACTGGTTCTCCGACCTGGTGGTGCACTGGGACGACTGGGTGGAGGTGTTCGAGCTGTCGAGCGGCGCCGCCCACGCGCTGGGGGACCGGCGTGCCGAGGCCGTCCATCTCAACTACCTCGCCTGGGCGCTGTGCTCCTGCCAGGAGCGGTTCCAGGACAGCGTGGACCGCGCGATGCAGGCCTATGACCTGGCACTCGAGGAGGGCGACCTGCGCGAGCAGGGCTGGGCGCTGCAGTACGCCGGCCTGGCCCTCCGGCGGATCCCCGGCGCGCTGGAGCGCGCCGCCGACCACGCCCGCCAGGCCATCGCCCGATTGGAGGAGGCCGAGGAGTGGGACGGCCGCCGCCAGGCCATGGGAGCCTACGGCGACGCCCTGCGGTTCCTCGGCCGTACTCGTGAGGCCATCGAGCAGCATCGCGCGCTGCTGGAAGAGCTGCGCGCCCCGGTGTACCGAGGCGGGCCCTACCTGCGCCGTACGACGTTGGCCCTGGCCCTGTCCCGGCTCGGCGCCGACCACGCGGTGCTGGGCGAATGGCGGGCGGCGGCGGACAGCCTGCGGGAGGCGATCCCGCTGCTGCGCACGCAGGGCGGTCCGCTCTGGGTCGGGGACCGGAGCCATGAGCTCGGCGTCGCGCTGCGGGAGCTGGGCGAGACCGAGGCGGCCCGGAAGGCCTTCGAGGAGGCCCTGGCCTGCTTCGCCGCGATCGGCGACGAGCGCGCCGACAGCGTGCGCGAGGAGATCGCGGCCCTCGACGACGGCGCTCAGGCGGAGGGGCCGGGCTCGCGCGCCTCC
>NZ_JBHLZP010000890.1:0-2051 GCF_042429965.1 Actinoallomurus acaciae | reverse complement strand
GGCCGCGCGCCAGGCGGTCGGCCGCGTGTGCCTCGTCGAGCGCACCGAACTCGGCGGCTCCGCGGGCCACGAGCCGACCCAGCAGCCGGCGCGACACCGACCCCTCCGGTCCGGCCCGGTGGGTCCAGCCGTGCATCACGAGCTCGTCGCCGCCCGCCACCCTCGCCCGTAGCACCTCGGCGTACTCCGGCTCGTCGGCGAGCGAGGCACCACGCCACGGCCCGGGGATCACCAGCAGCGACACCGGGATCCCGAGCGAGTCGGCGTCCGCGCACCAGCGCCGCGTCTGCCCGGCCGTGGCCGGAGCGACGTCGTGGACGCTCACCACCAGCCGCGTCACGCCGCGCGGCCCTCGGGCCCTGACCGTTTCGGGCATCTTGCGTCCCCCATGTCAGGCGACCCGCCTCTCGCCCGCCGTCGTCACGATGGCGACCTTCACGAGAGCGATCGTGACCCACCCGGTACGGATCCCCGGCCACGCCGCGGCGAACATCAGGCGAACGCCGGTGACCCCCGGATCAGCGACCGACGCGGGCGGACGGTTCGCGGGCGGATGACGTGACGGCCTCGATGATCTCCACCACGGAGCCCGTCGTTCATGCCGCCGAGACTAAGCGCCGAACCGTGCAGGTCCTCGAACAGTGCCGGACGCGCTGCGAGACCTACCTCGCCGAACCCGACGACGGCTCCGGCGCTGAGCGGCCGGCCCCGGTCAGGGTCTCGCGGTCCTCCCCCGGCGCAGGAGCCGGCCGGTGTTCACCACGAAAGCCGGAATGAACGCCGACCCGGCGAGGCCGAGCAGGCTCCCCAGGACGATGAAGAACCAGCCGTGCTGGTGGACGCCGCGCGCGTGGTGTTCGGCCATCTCCTCGTAGGTGAAGGTGCCGTGGTCGGTGACGCACCTGTCGCTCGGGGACATCTCGTCGGCGCCCGTCGCGTAGCCGCAGGTCACGTGGTCCAGGTCGGGGGTCACGCCGAGGTCGTGCACGCCGTGCGCGATCGGCAGGAACGCGAGCAGGGCCATCACCGCCACCACGGCGGCGCTCGCGAGCGCCCGTGCCGCCGGTCTCATGTCAGCGCCGCCAGGAGGTGCCGGCGGGCTCCCGGGTCAGGGCCAGGAACGCACCGGCGTTGGGCACGTCCGGGACGCTTGCCCTCGACCAGTTCAGCCGCTTGCCCCGCCGCCGGACGCCGACCTTGCCCTCCCGTACGTTCACCTCTTCGAGCTCCGCCCACGGGAGCAGTTTGCGGCCGCGGCCGATGCCCTCGGGCCGTACGGTGAACCAGCCGAACTCGACCGGCTCGCCGCGGGAGAGTGCCTCCCGGAAGCGGTGGAGCTGAGCCTCGGTCACCAGCGGCCCGACGACCTCGGCGAACCGCTCGAGGCCGCAGGCGCTCCTCTTGGTCTGGACGCCGACCAGGTTGAACAGGCGGCCGTCCGTGTGGACCACGTCGAAGTCGTAGGTGGTGCTGGTGTAGGAGCCGTTGGTGCGCTTCTCGGTCACCCGCTGGACGAACCGCGCGACGTCGGCCCACCGGACGGCGTCGGCCGTGTCCTTCTCGTGGTGGCCGAAGACGCAGCCGTTCTCATGCACGTGGGCGACCGTGAACTTCCGCATGACGCGGTTGCCCCAGCCGCCCTCCAGCGCGAAGACCTCGAGGAGCCTGCCCAGGTCCGCCGCCGCGGCGGCCTGGTCGATCGATTCGGGCATCATGGCGCTCCCCTTCGCGAGTTCCGGGCGGACCTCACCCAATCAGCCGGTTCGCGGCGAAGCGGCGATTTTCCGGGCCGAGTACGCGAAATGGCGACTCACCGTGCGCGCCGTGGCGGCTCGGTTCAGCAGCAGGGCCGTGTCCCAGCCGGTCCTCGGAGGCTCGCCGGTCGCGTAACCGTGCAGCGCGAGCGCGATGCCGGCCGCGCCCTCCGGGAATCCCGCCCGGTCCGGCGCGACCGCCGCGCCGGCTCCCGCTGCCTACCGGAAGCCGAACGGGGCGCCGGGAAACGGTCCGGAGGGCGAGGCCCGCCGGGAAACGGTCCGGAGGGCGAGGCC
>NZ_JBHLZP010000889.1:0-2051 GCF_042429965.1 Actinoallomurus acaciae | reverse complement strand
CGACGGCCCACGGGGCGGCGGTGCTGCGGGTCGAGTTGACCGGCGGCGCCGCCGGTACGTCCGACGAGGCGTACCGGCTGACCCGCACCGCCGGCGGCCTGGTGCTGCGGTCGGCGCACCCGGCCGGTGCCGCGACCGGGCTGTACGCGGTGGCCGACCGGATCCGTTCCGGCGACGCCGTACTGCCGGCCGGCCGGGACGGCAAAGTGAACACGCCCCGGTTCGGACTGCGGCTGCTGGACACCGGGTCGGTCGGACTGCCCGACGACCCGGCCGGCTTCGCCGCCGGCGACGACTACTCGCTCAACACCGACGTGGTCGGGCCGGCCGTCCTCGCCGGACCGCCCTATGTGGACACGGCGGCCGTCGCCCGGATCGCGGCCCAGTTCCGGCAGTTGGTCGACCGCGGGCTCGCCGAGGGCTACAACGGGGTGGTGGTGCCCGGCTTCCTGGAGTACGTCACCTTCGCCGGCATCGGCGACGGACACCAGGTGTACCCGGCCGGCGACGGCCACATCGCCCGCGCGAAGGCGATGGTCGCCGCGTTCGGCCCGGTCTGGCGGTACGCGCACGACGCGGGGATGAAGGTCTACTTCGCGACCGACATGCTGGCGCTGTCACCGCCGCTGCAGCGGTACCTCCAGCGGAGGTTCGGGGGTCTGCCGACCGGCGACGCCCGGTTCTGGACGGTGTACCAGGCCGGGCTGCGCGAGCTGTTCACCGCGCTGCCGTACGCCGACGGGCTGGTGATCAGGGTCGGTGAGGGCGGCGCCGCCTACCGGTTCCCCGGCTGGGACTACACCTCGCGGATCGCGGTGAAGACCCCGGCCTCGGTGCGCGCCATGCTGCGCGCGCTGCTCGCGGTCGCCGGTGAAGGCGGCCGGGACGTCGTCTTCCGCACCTGGACCATCGGCGTCGGCTCCATCGGCGACCTGCACACCAACCCCCGGCGGTACGAGCAGGTGCTCGGCGACATCGACGACCCGCACCTGATCGTGTCCACCAAGTACTGCCTCGGCGACTACTACAGCCACCTCCCCTTCAACGGCACGCTGAAGATCGGCAGGCAGCGGCGGATCGTGGAGCTCCAGGCACGGCGGGAGTTCGAGGGCTTCGGGGCGCTGCCCAACGACCTGACCACGCTGCACCGGGAGGCGCTGCGCACGCTGCTGGCCGCCAACCCGCATATCGAGGGCATCTGGACCTGGTCCCAGATGGGCGGGCCGCTGCGCGCCGGGCCGCGCACCCTCTACCTGCGCGCGGGCTTCTGGCAGATGTTCGACCTCAACGTCTACACCGCGGCGCGGCTGGCCGCCGACCCGGACGCCGACCCGGCGCGGCTGTCCGCGGACTGGATCCGCCAGACGTTCAGCACCGATCCGTCCACGGTGCGGGCGATAGGCGGGGTGCTGGCGCTGTCCCGCCAGGCGATCACCAAGGGCCTGTACATCGGACCGTACGCGCAGCGCACGGTGAAGGCGCTCGGGCTGGAACCCCCGCCGATGATGTGGATCTTCGAGTGGGACATCGTCACCGGCGACAGCGCGGTGCTCGACAGCATCTACGCGGTGAGCCGCGACCACCTGGACGAGGCGATCCGCGAGGGCGATGAGGCGACCGCCACGGCGCGGCGGATGCGCGACCTGCTGGCCACGACCGACCCCGCCGCGTGGCGCGACCCGGCGCAGCGCCGGTCCTTCGCTGCCGCACTGGACTATGAGGTCGACCTGTTCGGCACGCTGGCGGCGTACCGGACCATGTTCCTGCGGCACGCGCAGTGGCTGGACACCGGGTCGGCGGACGCCCGTACGCAGTGGCTGGCCGCCCGGTCCCGGTACACCGCGGCGCGCGACGAGCACCTGCGGCGGTACACCGGAAACGTCGACCTGCCGCCGTACTCGTTCCCGGCCGCCGACATCGGCCTGGCCCATGCCGAGCGGGACCTGGCGATGGCCCGGCTCGCCCGGGGGCTGCTGGTCGTCCTCGTCGCCGCGCTGGCCCTGGGCACCTCGGCGGGGCAGCGGCTGCTGCGGGCATCGGCCCGTGGCCGG
>NZ_JBHLZP010000888.1:0-2053 GCF_042429965.1 Actinoallomurus acaciae | reverse complement strand
AGGAGCAGGGCCGCCTCCTCGTGGCGACCGCGGGCCACCGCGCACCGCGCGAGCGACTCCACGCACCGGATGCCGCCAGCCCCCGGCGAGGCGTACGGCGTGGCCGAGGGCTACGGCGCGGAGATGGGGCGCGGCGCCGCGGTCGACCTGGCGCTGGGGCAATCGTCCGTACCCCGGTCCCCTCCCGTCGGCGGTCAGCTCGGCCACCGCGCGCTGTTCGTCGCCGAGCAGGTCGCCTCGGCGTTGTTCCCCCAGTCCCCGTACCGTCCAGTCCCACGTGAGCGCCATCCTCCGCAAACCGGGGTTCACCGGCCGGGCCGAGATCGCGGCGTGGGTGGTCGAGCAGCGGAGAAGGCACGGACCCGCGTTCCCGACCGGACGCTCGCCGCCTTGTTCGTGCTCCGTCAACGGGCGGGGCGCGGCCGTGAAGGGTCCGGCCGGTCCTACCGCACGGCGAGCGGCCGATAGTCGGGCAGGGTGATGTTCCCCGCCTTGGCGAACTGCGCGGCGAGCAGTGAGCGCATCGGCCACCGGGTCATCGAGCGCATCGAGGCGGCCCGCATGCGGATGGCCAGGGCACTCGACGGCGCGAACCCCGAGGCGCCGCCCGGGGGCAGCTTCTGCGCCTCGGTGACGTACGGGCGCATGATCTCGTCGTAACGCGCGAACGCGGCCCGGTGGTCGCCGGTCGTGGTCAGTTCGCCGGCCAGCACGTACGCGCCGACCAGGGCCAGGCTGGTGCCGAGCCCGGTGAGCGGCGTCGGGCAGTGGCCGGCGTCGCCGATGAGCGCCACCCGCCCGCGCGACCAGCCGTCCAGGTGCACCTGGCCCATCGGCTCGAAGAAGAAGTCCGGCGCGGTCTCCATCGCGCGCAGCAGCCGCGGCACCTCCCAGCCCGTGACGCTCTCGAAGCGGCTCGCCACCAGGGCCCGCTGCGCGCCGACGTCGCGGCGGTCGTACGCGAGCGGCGGAGACCGGAAGGCGAGCGCGGCCTTGATCTCGCCGGGGAGCCGACCCGGGCGTGCGGACGCGACGAGCCCGCCCGGCGCGTTGAACATCTGGAACCAGCCACGGAGGTCCAGGTCGCCGTTCATGGTGAACCAGGCGTTGTAGACGTTCAGCGGGCGGACGCAGTCCGACTCGGGGCCGAAGGCCAGCGCGCGCACCACGGAGTGCATGCCGTCCGCGCCGACGACCAGCCCGAACCTGCGCGGGGCCGCCTTCTCGAACGTCACGGTCACACCGTCGTCGTCCTGGTCGAGGCCGGTGATCGTGTCGTCGAAGACGTACTCGGTGTCCGGCAGCGTCGCCTCGTACAGCACGCGGGCCAGGTCGCCGCGGAGGATCTCGATCTCGGAGATGATCCCCTCACCGCCGAAGGCGTCGACCGTCATGGTCGCCTTGATCCGGCCCCTGGCGTCGACGATCGCCATGCCCTCCTGGTCGACGGCCACCGCACGCGCCCGGTCCATCAGGCCCATGCGGGTGACCACCTCACGGCCGGCGCCGCGCAGGTCCACGGTCTGCCCTCCCGGCCGGGGGGCCGGGGCGCGTTCGACGACCGTGACCGTGCAGCCCGCCGCGCGTAGCCAGTACGCCAGAGCCGCTCCGGCGATACCGGCGCCGGAAACAAGTATCTCGGTGTTTCGCATGACCGGAATGTACGGCGTACATATGCTGCACTGCAAGCGCGTTGACCAGCAGAATCCCAATTAGTGCACTAGTGCTCTAGCGGCATCGCGTGCCCGGGACGAGGCGGTCACGGACGTCGGCGCAGCGTGGCGGCTAGGGTGGTCCGCGCCGCAGGTGCACTAGTGCGGAGGTGGTTCCGGTGGAAGAAGGAGCTTCACGTTCCGGCCAGATCGTGGCCGAACTGCGGCACCGGATCGTGACGGGCGAGCTGGCGCCGGGCGACCGGGTGCCCTCCACCCGGGAGATCGTCCGGCGGTGGGGCGTCGCCATGGCGACCGCCACGAAAGTGCTCACGCGGCTCCGGCAGGACGGCCTGGTGCGCGCGGTTCCGGGCGTCGGCACGTTCGTGGCGACCGGCGCG
>NZ_JBHLZP010000887.1:0-2057 GCF_042429965.1 Actinoallomurus acaciae | reverse complement strand
GCACCGGCCCGCCGCTCCCGCCGAAGGGCGAGCACGCGGCCACGGCCGCGGCGGACGCCACGGCGACGGCCCGCTGCCATCGGTTCATCCTCGCGCCCTCTCGTCTCCGGTTCCCCACGTCCCCGAGCGATCTCACACCTGCGACCGGCCGTCCATCAAGGGCTCGGCGGAGGCCGGTGGTGGCCGGTGGTTGAGGCCGTCCGCATGTACGTGTTGCTGGCCGGCGCCTGGATGCGGTCGGCCGCGCAGTACCCCGCGTCCATGGTCATGCTGCTGCTCACGCAGGCCGTGTCCAGCTCGCTCGACCTGGTCGCGATCCTGATCATGTTCGCGCACACGCCCCGGCTCGGCGGGTTCTCCCTGGCCGAGGTGATGTTCCTCTACGGCACGTCGGGGCTGTCCTTCTCGCTGGCCGACATCACGCTCGGCACGGTCGAGCGGCTCGGCGACCACATCCGCAAGGGCACGCTCGACACCGTGCTGCTGCGCCCGGTGAGCCCGCTCCTGCAGATCGCCACCGAGGACTTCAACCCGCGCCGGCTGGGCAAGCTGATCCCGACCGGCGCCATGTTCGTGGTGGCGCTCACCCGCCTGGACGTGCACTGGACCCCCACGCGGGTCGTGCTGCTCCCGCTCATGATCGCGGGCGGCCTGTGGATCTTCTGGGCGCTCTGGGTGCTCTCCGCGGCGTGGCAGTTCGCGGTCGTGGACGGCAGGCAGGCGGGCAACTCGGTCACCTACGGCGGCGGCTTCCTGACGCAGTACCCGCTGAGCATCTTCGGCCGCGACGTCCTGCGCGGCCTGACCTGGGTGCTGCCGCTGGCCTTCGTCAACTGGGAGCCGGCGCTGTACGTCCTGGACCGGCCCGATCCGCTCGGGCTGCCGGTGTTCTTCCGCTTCGCGTCGCCGCTCGTCGCGGCGGCGCTGTCCGTGCTCGCCGCCCTCGCCTGGCGCGGCGGGCTGCGCCGTTACCAGTCGACGGGGAGCTGACGTTGATCGAGGTGGACGAGGTCGTCAAGTCCTTCACGCTGCGCCGCCGCGCCGGGCTGCTGCGCCGGAGCCGCACGCGCGTGGACGCGGTCGACCGGATCTCCTTCACCGTCGCGGCGGGCGAGTTCGTCGGCTACCTCGGCCCGAACGGCGCCGGCAAGTCGACCACGATCAAGATGCTGACCGGCATCCTCACGCCGTCCTCGGGACGGGTACGCGTGGCGGGCCTGGACCCGTCCCGGCAGCGTACGGCCCTGGCCCGGCGCGTCGGCGTGGTGTTCGGGCAGCGCACCACACTGTGGTGGGACCTGCCGCTGCGCGACAGCCTGACCCTCGTGCGCCATCTGTACCGGGTCGAGCGGTCGGTGCACCGGACGCGGCTCGCCGAGCTCACCGAACTGCTCGACCTCGGGTCGTTCCTGGACACCCCGGTACGGCAGCTCAGCCTCGGGCAGCGCATGCGCGGCGACCTGGCGGCGGCGCTCGTGCACGACCCGGAGCTGCTCGTTCTCGACGAGCCGACGATCGGCCTCGACGTCATCAGCAAGGCGACCGTGCGGGCCTTCCTGACCCGGCTCAACGAAGAACAGGGCACCACGATCCTGCTGACCACGCACGACCTCGGCGACGTCGAGCGGCTCTGCCGGCGGGTGATGGTCATCGACCACGGGCGGCTGGCCTACGACGGGTCGCTGCCGGAGCTGCGCGGCGCCCTCGACGCCGACCGGATCCTCGTCGTCGACCTCGCCCGGCCGGCGCCGCCGATCGAGGTCGAGGGCGCCCGGACCGTGCGCACCGACGGCCCGCGGCAGTGGCTCGCCATCCCGTCCGGCGGCAACGCCGCCGCGGTCGTCGTGGCCGTCGCCGCACGGCACGAGGTGGAGGACGTCTCCCTGCGCGAACCCGACATCGAGGACCTCATCACCCGCCTGTACCGCACGGGGGTCCCCGTCGAGCACTCCGGCGGCAGGGTCGCCTCCGACCGCCAACAGTGATCGCACCGGCCCCTGACAAGGTGACCCTGGCACCGATCACGATCAGGCCCGCGCGGGGAACGACGCTCCGGG
>NZ_JBHLZP010000886.1:0-2059 GCF_042429965.1 Actinoallomurus acaciae | reverse complement strand
GGCCGGTGGACGACGACGCGCTCGCGCGGCATCCGGCCCAGCTCGGCGAGGAGCACGGCCGCGGTGTCCGGGACGCCGTCCACGTCGAGGTGGACGACGCGGGCGTCCGGGCGTTCGTGCGCGAGGGAGGCGACCAGGCCGGTCAGCGGCGCGCGTTCGAGGGCGGGGTTCCCGCCCGGGTCGACCGCGCGGGTGGTGATGGCGTACAGGCGGGCGGCCCCTGCGGACTCTCGTGCGAGGTGCAGCAGGTCGAGCAGTTCCGTACGTGCCTCCTGCGGGGTCGCGGGCGGTACGCCGCACGACCGCAGGTGGACGACGGTCTTCGGGAGCCCGCCGTCGGCCGTCAGCGCCTCGCGGAGCCGACGGTGACCGGCCTCGCTGCCGGGCGTCACCGCGTAGTGGTCGGGGCCCAGCCGGGCGAACTCCGCCCCGTCGCGGGGGATCTCGGCCCGTACGCAGCGCCGCCCGGCCGCGCCGAGCAGGTGGACGAGCCGTTCGCCGACTCCGTACGCGTCCAGGAGGATCAGGACGTCGCCGTCCGGCGTCTCCCCCGGCGTGCCCGGCAGGCGGCGCCGGACCCAGACGGGCCGGTGGAAGTGGGCGGGGACGCTCATGGCGTCGTCGCCGGGCGGGCGCACGGCGTACTCACCGGCCTCGAAGCGCGTCCGCAGCACCGAACGCTGGATCTTGCCGATCTCGGTCTTGGGAATGTCCGCGCGGCTCACCGGCACCACGTGGCGCGGGTTGATCCCGACGCGGTCCAGCACGACCTGGCGTACGCGGCGCAGGGCGTCCGCCTCCTCGTGGCCCTCGCGTACGCAGACGAAGACCGCGAGCTCGTCGCTGGCCGCGCCGCCGGGACGTACCGCGACGGCGGCGGTGAAGGAGGGTTCGACGCAGGCCAGCTCCTCGACCGCCGACTCGATCTCGTGGCTGTGGTGGTTGACGCCGTTGACGATGATGACGTCCTTGGCCCGCCCGGTGAGGGTGAGCCGCCCGTCCTGGATGCGGCCCAGGTCACCGGTGTCGAACCAGCCGTCGGCGGTGAACGCCTCGACGTTGCGTTCGGGCGCGTTGTGGTAGCCGCTGGTAACGGTCGTCCCGCGCACCTGCAGCCGGCCGATCCGGCCCTGGGGCAGAACGGTACGGCCGTCGTCGCCGACGACCCGCGCCGCGCAGCCGGGCAGCGGCCGGCCGACCTCGACGAAGGCGTCGTCGTCGCCCGTCGACTCCAGGGTGAACCGGTCGGAGTACGTCATCGCCGACGACGTCTCGGACATGCCCCAGCTGGGACGCATCGCCGTGGCGGGAAGGCCGTACGGGGCGAGCAGGCGCAGCCAGCGGCGGGCGACGCGGGAGACGATCGCCTCACCCGCGTTCATCACGAAGCGCAGCCGGGACAGGTCCCAGCCGCGCTCCCCCAGGTCGGCGGCGCGGTCGGTCACGAGGCCGAACGCGAAGTTGGGCGCCCAGGTGACCGTGGCGCGGTGCCGGTGCGCGACGTCGAGCCAGCGGAGCGGATCACGCAGAACCCAGCGCGTCGGCGCGTGCACCTGACGGCAGCCGAGGACGACGTCGCGCAGATGGAACATGACGACCCCGCCGACGTGGTCGAGGGGCATCCAGTTGAACGAGATGTCGTCCGGCCCAAGGCCGTTGCGAACCGCGGTCGCGGCGCTGCGGGCGAGGACGTTGCGGTGACTCAGCGTCACGGCCTTGGGACGGCCGGTGCTCCCGGAGGTCAGCAGGTACAGGACGGGGTCGTCGGCCCTGGCGGGATGGACGGCGGCCGGCTCTCGGTCGCGGGCGAGGTCGCCGGGGCTCGTCGCGCGAAGACCCTCCCAGCCGTGCTCACCCGCCGCCTCGCGCAGCTCGGCGAGCCGCCCGTACGCGGTGACGACGACGGGCCGGTCCAGCATGTCCCAGGCGCCGTGGAAGCGGTCGACCGCGGCGTCCCGGCGCCGGTAGTCCTCGGGCGCGGCCAGCGGCACCGCGACCAGACCGCCGAGGATCGCCGCCCACAGCACGGTCACGACCTCGGCGTGGTCGCCGAGCTGTC
>NZ_JBHLZP010000885.1:2101-2553 GCF_042429965.1 Actinoallomurus acaciae | reverse complement strand
GGTCGTCCTGTTGAGTTCCGTGGTCCTGGTGATGGGCAGCAGGTGGGGGTTGCGGTGATTTATCAGGAGCCGACGTTGTTTCCGGATTTGTCGGTGGCGGAGAACATTTTTATGGGGCGTCAGCCGCGTGGGAGGTTCGGGCGGATTGATCGTCGTGTGTTGCGGGCTGAGACGGGGAAGCTGTTTGAGCGGTTGGGTGTGGTGTTGGATCCTGATCGTCCTGCGCGTGGTCTGTCGATTGCGGATCAGCAGATTGTGGAGATCGCGAAGGCGATTTCGCGTGATGCTCGGGTGTTGGTGATGGATGAGCCGACGGCGGCGTTGTCGGGGATTGAGGTCGCGCGGTTGTTCGCGGTTTCTCGGACGCTTCGGGATCAGGGTTGTGCGTTGTTGTTCATCTCGCATCGCCTGGAGGAGATCTTCGATCTGTGCTCGCGGGTGACGACGTTGCG
>NZ_JBHLZP010000885.1:0-2063 GCF_042429965.1 Actinoallomurus acaciae | reverse complement strand
ACGCCTGATGGTCTTGTTCAGCGGATGGTGGGGCGGGAGCTTGACACGCTTTATCCGAAGCAGGAGACGGTGGTCGGTGGGCCGGTGTTGGAGGTGTCGCGGCTGACGCGTGAGGGCGTGTTCACCGATGTTTCCTTCGAGGTGTGTGCTGGGGAGATCGTCGCGCTGGCGGGTTTGGTTGGGGCGGGGCGTAGTGAGGTCGCCCGTGCGGTGTTCGGTATCGACCGTTATGACGCCGGCACCGTAATGGTCGGTGGTCGGGGGTTGCCGGGTGGTAGCCCGACTGCGGCGATGTCGGTGGGGTTGGCGTTGGTCCCGGAGGACCGTCGTCAGCAGGGGCTGGTGATGGATGGTTCGATCGAGCGGAATATCGGTTTGACCGCGTTGCGGTCGTTGCGGCGGGGTCCGGTGGTGTCGCGTCGGGCTGAGCGTGTCCGGGCTGCTGATTGGGCGATTCGGCTTCAGTTGAAGTATGCGCGTTTGAGTGATGCGGTCGGGGTGTTGTCGGGGGGGAATCAGCAGAAGGTCGTGCTGGCCAAGTGGTTGTCGACCGAGCCGGTGGTGTTGATCGTGGATGAGCCGACCCGGGGGATCGATGTGGGCACCAAGGCCGAGGTGCATCGGTTGTTGTCGCAGTTGGCCGCTGATGGTTTGGCTGTGTTGATGATCTCGTCGGATCTGCCGGAGGTGCTTGGTATGGCTGATCGGGTGCTGGTCATGCATGAGGGCCGGTTGACCGCCGAGATCCCCCGGAGCGAGGCGACGGAGGAGACCATCATGGCCGCTGCGACCGGTCAGATCCGAGGGGAGGCGGCCTGATGGTGGCTGTGACCGCTGATGGTGGTGGGCGTCGGCTTGTGGACGCTGTTTTGCGGGCGCGGGAGTTGAGCATTCTCGCGGCGTTGGTGGTGTTGGTGGTGGTGACGGCGGTGGTGAATTCGTCGTTTTTGTCTGAGCAGGGTGTGAAGGATATTTTCCTGAACGCTTCGATTTTGGGGTTGTTGGCGGTGGGGCAGACGATGGTGGTGATTACGCGCAATATTGATTTGTCGGTGGGGTCGGTGGTGGGGTTGGTGGCGTTCGCGTCGGGCCGGTTTGTGTTGGGTCATGATCGTGGGATTGTGGTGGTGTTGGTTTTGGGGATGGTGGTTGGTGCGGTGTGTGGGTTGGTCAATGGTGTGCTGGTGAGTTTCTTTCGGGTTCCGGCGTTGGTGGTGACGTTGGGCACGTTGTATGTGATTCAGGGGTTGGATTACTACTGGGCGCATGGTCAGCAGATTAATGCTGCTGATGTGCCTTCTTCGTTGCTGGAGTTGGGGAGTGGTGGTGTGTTGGGGGTTCCGTATCTGCCGTTGATCACGGTGGTGGTGATGGTGGCGGTCGGGTACTACCTGCGGTCCTTCCCTTCAGGCCGGGAGTTTTATGCGATTGGTTCGAATCCTGATGCTGCGCGGTTGGCGGGGATCGCGATCCGCAAGCGGGTTTTGACGGCGTATGTGGTTAGTGGGGTGTTGGCGGGGTTGGCGGGGGTGTTGTGGCTGGCTCGGTTCGGGACGGTGGTGGCGGATGCGGCGCATGGTTGGGAGTTGAAGGTGGTTTCGGCGGTTGTGGTGGGTGGGGTGGCGATTGTGGGGGGTTTGGGGAGTGTGTATGGGGCGGCGTTGGGTGCGTTGTTGCTGACCACGATCGGCAGTGTGCTGGTGGTGTTGAAGGTCAACTCGTTCTGGCAGGACGCGATCGCGGGTTTGTTGTTGCTTTTGGCGATCAGCGTCGACCGCTTGTTGTCCTTGCGCGTCACCCGCGCTCTTCGGAGGAGGAACGCCCGTCATGGCGCCTGAGGCACCTGTCAAGACCGCTCCGGCTCCCCTCACCCGCCTGATCCGCTGGGACGTCATCGTCACCGCGTTGTTGATCGTGGTGTTCGCCGGTGGCGCGTTCGGTAGTTCCGACTTCGCCACGAGTGACAACCTGTCGTTCGCCCTGGATGACCTGTCGGAGATCGCGCTCATCGCGTTGCCGATGACGTTGCTGGTCGTGGCCGCCGAGGTGGACCTGTCCGTCGC
>NZ_JBHLZP010000884.1:2103-3450 GCF_042429965.1 Actinoallomurus acaciae | reverse complement strand
GGTCCGGCCCGTACGCGGGGCCTGCCGCCGGGCCGTCATGGCCCGCGGCAGGTCCGGTTCGTACGGCGCCCGCTCAGCCACCCCGGAGCACCTTCCGCGCCGCGGGGTCGGCACGCCGGTGACCGTGGAAGTGGCCCGGGTGGTACAGGTGCGAGCGGGTGCCGCCCGCCTCCAGCGCCGGGCCGACGAGCACGAGCGTGTGCTTCCACAGCCGGTGCTCGCGGGTGGTCTCGGCGAGCCCGTCCAGGCGGCAGCGCACGATCAGCTCGTCCGGCCAGGTGCACTGGTAGGCGACCACGCACGGGGTCTCCGGCGGGTATCCGCCCTCCAGCAGCTCCTCCTGGAGTTGCCGCGACCGGGCCGCCGACAGGAACAGCGCCATCGTCGTGCCGTGCCGGGCGAACTCCCGTACCTCCTCACCCGGCGGCATCGGCGTCTTGCCGCCGCCGAGGCGGGTCAGCACGACCGACTGGGCCACCTCGGGGATGGTCAGCTCGCGGCCGACCGCCGCGGCCACCGCGGAGAAGCTCGACACGCCGGGGACGACCTCGGTGGCCAGGCCGAGCTCCGCGCAGCGGTCGAGCTGCTCCTGCAGCGCGCCCCACAGCGCCGGGTCGCCGGAGTGGATCCGCGCGACGGTGAGCCCCTCGGCCGCGGCGCGCTCGTAGTAGGGCAGCACGCCCTCCATCGGCAGCGCCGCCGAGTCGACGATCTCCGCGTCGGCGCGTGCGTGCGTCAGGACGTCCTCGTGGACCAGGCTCGCCGCCCAGATCACCACGTCGGCCTCGGCGATCGCCCGCGCGGCGCGGAAGGTCAGCAGGTCCGCGGCGCCCGGCCCGGCACCGACGACGACCACCCTGCCGGTCATGCGCCCTCTCCCGTCGAAGAACCGCCCCCAGGGGACGCGCCCTCGATCCCCTCGCAGCGCTCGGTCATGGGCTCCCTCGCCGTCAGTTTCCCGCCCAGGGACGTACGGTGCCCGGGCACGATCAGGGTGGACAGGTACGGCACCGGGCCGGTGAGCCCGGCCGCCGGGCGGACGTCCTCGTCGGGCAGGCCGGTCCGCGCGCCGTACACCGCGTCGCCGAGCCGTCCGGCGTCGGCGACCGCGGCCAGCACCTCGTCCGCGACCCGGCCGAACTTGTACGCCACGACCGTGTCACCGGTCGCCAGCGCCGCCCGCAGTCCGCCGGCGCCGCCGGTGAGCGGCAGGAGGGTGAGCGACTCGGTGCCCTCGGTGAGGACCGTGCCCGAGCGCGCCGCCAGGTCCTGCATCGCGGTGATGCCCGGCACGGTCTCCACCTCGACGCCCTGCGCGCGCTGGCGTACGGACTGGGCGAGGTAGGT
>NZ_JBHLZP010000884.1:0-2063 GCF_042429965.1 Actinoallomurus acaciae | reverse complement strand
CGTACGGGCGCCCTGCTCGAAGGCCTCGACGACGCGGCGCGCGGCGGCGTCCCACGCGTTCGCGCGGCGCTCGGTCACCCCGCCCCGGTCGTTCAGCGCGAAGACGACGCGTTCGGCCTTCTCGACGTGTGCCCGTACGACGGCCTCGGCGCGGCCCTGCTCGCCGGGGGCCATGACCGGCACCAGCACGAGGTCGGCCTCGCGCAGCGCGCGTACGCCGCGGACCGTGACGAGCTCGGGGTCGCCCGGACCGACCCCGACGCCGACGAGCCTCACAGCCCACCCGCCGGCAGCCCGAACCGCACCATGTCGGCCATCTTCCCGCCGGGCAGGCGGCGGGCGGGGCGGGGCGCGAAGCCGGCCGTCAAAGCTCCCCCTTCAGCAGGCTGAACAGCACCATGTCGGAGCGGCCGCCGGGCACCGGGCGGGCCTTGCGGAGCACGCCCTCCCGGGTGAACCCGGCCCGCTCGGCGACGCGCTGTGAGGCGATGTTGCCGGTGGCGGCGAACAGCTCCAGCCGGTGCAGGCCGAGGCCGAAGGCGTAGCGGGCCACCTCGCGCACCGCCTCGGTGACGTAGCCGTGCCGCCGGTCGGCGGGTCCGATCCAGTAGCCGGTCTCGGCCACGCCCGTCTCCCAGTCGGCCCGGTTGATTCCGATGACGCCGCCGGCCCGGCCGGTGCGGTCCGGCACGATCACGAAGGAGGTCTCCCGCCGCGGATCGCGGTACGCCTCCTTGACGCACCACTGGCGCGCCCTCTCGAGCGTGTAGCCGTGCGCCCACGGCATCCACCGCCGCACGACCTGGTCGACGGCGGCGAAGCAGTCGGGCGCGTCGCGCTCCTCGGGCGGCCGGAGCACCAGCCGCTCGGTGCGCAACACGATGGGTCCGAAAGAGCTCACGAGCCCCCCTTCGCCGGAGGAGAGAGCACGGACGCGCCGCGCCCGCCGATTCGCCCGCTCATGAGATGTCGCTCGCGAGCATGCTGAACAGCACCGCGTCGGACCGCTGCCCGGATCCGATGAGCATCGCCTCGCGGAGTACGGCCTCGCGTATGAAGCCGGCCTTCTCAGCGACGCCCTGGGAGGCGACGTTGGCGACCGCGGCGAGCAGCTCGATACGGTGCATGCCCTTCTCGAAGGCGTACGCGGCCACGCCGCGCGTCGCCTCCACCGCGTACCGGCGGCGACGCGCCCAGGGCGCGATCCAGTAGCCGATCTCGGCGCGGCCGTCGGTCCAGTCGGTACGGCCGATGCCGATCGAGCCGGCGAACCGCTCGCCGGCGACGATGGCGAAGTTCATCGCCCGCGCCGGGTCGGTGTGGGCGTGGGCCGTACACCAGTCGACGGCGGTCTGCATCGTCTGCGCCGACGCCCACGGCATCCAGTGGCGGATCTCCGGATCGCGGCTCGCCGCCAGGAGATCGTCCGCGTCGTCCTTGTCGAAGGGCCGCAACAGCAGCCGTTCGGTCTCCAGCAGAACACCCTCGTCGAAAGTCATGCGGCCGCCCCCACGAAACGCGTTGCCATCTGAGGCCTCCCAGCCCAGTGGAGATGAAGGTAGGAGGCAAGGCAATTCGCCGAGGTGAAGCCATCCGGTCCCTCGGCGGACCACTGCCAGGCGGGTGGGGCGTCCGGCCCCCGTGAGCACACGGTGCGGTGGAACTCGTGCCCGCGCACCCGCTCACCGGCCCGCGCCACCGGCGAGTCGCGCACCGCGACCGCCTCCCGGTAGCCGAGTGTGAGCCGCCCGCTCATCCGCGCCTCCGCGTCGAGCACGCCGCACATCGGCATGTCGTCGAGCCGCCGGGCGAGGTAGAGAAGGCCGGCGCACTCGGCGTAGATCGGGCCGCGGAACGCCGCGACCGCGCGGCGCAACGGCTCGTTGGCCGACAGCTCCGCGGCGTACGTCTCGGGGAACCCGCCGCCGATCACCACTCCGCCGGTCTCCGCCGGGAGGGCGGCGTCGCGCAGGGGGTCGAACCGCACGACCTCGGCGCCCGCGGCGGCGAGCAGCTCCTCGTTCTCCGCGTAGCCGAACGTGAACGCCGGGCCGCCCGCGACC
>NZ_JBHLZP010000883.1:0-2074 GCF_042429965.1 Actinoallomurus acaciae | reverse complement strand
GGCCCGCCGCCCCGGTCTCCTCCCGCTTGGCCGACGCACGGAGCGTGCTCAGCGCCTCGACGCCGGCGGCGTCCAGCGGGGCACCGGTGTTCGCGGCCGTCAGCACCCCGTCGCGCAGGATGAACCGGATCCGCCCGGGGACGCCGGCGCGCAGCGCCGCGTCGGCGGCGTTCTGGGCCAGCTCCACCACCACGCGGTCGCGGTAACCGCCGCGGGCGTGGTCCTCCTCGGCGTTCGCGTCCTCGCGGAACCGGGCCGGGGACGCCGACCAGGCCGCCAGGACCCGTGCCCGGATCGCGGCGGTGCCGTACGGATCCTCCATCGCGCGCCTTTCGCCGCCCGCCGCCGCCCGAACGAAGGCGGCGCGGACGCAGAGACTGTCGGGGCTCCGGGGCCTCAGCTGTGGCCCAGGGCCTCTTCGTCGGTGAGCGCCGCGGAGGGCATGACGTCGTAGCCCATCTCGTCCACGATCGGCGGCGCCGACTCGGCGGCGGCCGGTATCACGACGGCCTCCGAGTGCGCGCCGCACCCGTGGTCGAGGGAGACGACCCTGCCGTCGTCGGGGGCGTACTCGTTGGCGCACACCCCGAACCCCTGCCGCAGCGAGCCCGCCAGCGGCACGAAGAAGCCGCAGGTGGCGCAGTGTGCCGGGGCCGAGCGGGCCATCGGGGTCGCCGGACCGGCGTCGCCGGAGTGCCAGCGGGCGGCGGCCTGGTCGCGCCCCTCGGCGGACAGCACCCGGTGGCGGCCGAGGCCGAGCTCCCAGAACAGCTCCTCGTCGGTCTCGCCCGAGGTGCCCGACACGTCGGTGAACCCGGGCACGAGCCGGTCGTCGTCCGCCTGGGTGGGCAGCAGGTCGCCCGGCCCCAGGTCGCCGGGGCGCAACCGGTCGCTCCAGGGCACCCATGCGGGCGAGAGCATCGCGTCGTCGCCCGGGAGCAGCACGCTCTCGCTCACCGTGACGTTCTTGGCCCGCGAGGCGCGCACGACCGAGACGGCCCAGCGCCACCCGCGGTACGCCGGATCCAGGCAGGCGAAATAGTGGGTGACGACCCGGTCGGCTTCGGGTAGCAGACCAAGGTGATCACCGACGTAATCCGGGCTCGAGGTCTCCTCGGCCGCGGCGCGGGCGAGGTCGACGGCTGCCGCCGCAGCCGCGTCGACCACAGGTGTACGACTCCGCCTCGCGGCGGCCGGACTGCTGGAACGCACTGGACTCACATAAACGATTGTCGCCCATACAGGGGCATGGGTTTGCCCCGAAGAGGCAGACTTACGTCATGAGTTTGCGGTCACGGGCGGGAGGCGCCGGACGGACGGTGCGCACGATGACCCGGAGCATCGGGCGTACGACACGCCGTGCCACCCACGCCGGCGGTGCCGGCCGGACGGGTCTGGGCAACCTGATCGAGCTGGGCGCGGTCAACAGCGCCGGAGACGCTCTGATCGCGGTGGCCCTCGCGGGCACCATGTTCTTCAACCTCGACGTCAAGCAGGCACAAGGCCAGGTCGCGCTGTATCTCCTGGTCACGATGGCCCCGTTCGCCCTGGTGGCCCCGCTCATCGGACCCGCGCTCGACCACATGCGTCACGCCCGGCGCATCGCCATCGCCGGCACCATGCTCGCCCGTGGGCTGCTGTGCTGGGGCATGGCCGGCGCCGTCCTGCACAAGGACCCGCTGACCCTGCTGCCCGCCGCGTTCGGCGCGCTGGTGCTGTCCAAGGCCTTCGGGGTCTCCCGGAGCGCCGTGACGCCGCGCGTGCTGCCCGAGGATCTCAATCTCGTCACGGCCAACGCCCGCGCGTCCTTCTGCGGCCTCGTCGCCGCGTCGATCACCGCGCCGCTCGGCGCCGGGCTGGTGGCGGTCACCAACGCGGGCTGGGCGCTGCGCATCGCCACGGTCGTGTTCCTCGCCGGCGCGGTCCTCGGCATCCGGCTGCCCTCCCACGTCGACACCCCCGAGGCCGAGGCCCAGCCCGGCCCCGACCAGGAGGACGCGCCCCCGCAGCCTCATCAGGGCAAGCCCGGCCGCTGGCGGACGCTGCTGCGCGTCGGCCCGGTCGTCGGCGAGGC
>NZ_JBHLZP010000882.1:0-2079 GCF_042429965.1 Actinoallomurus acaciae | reverse complement strand
AACTGCTGGCCCACTCGCAGGTCATCACGCTGCACGCCCGCGTCACACCGGAGACCACCGGCATGATCGGCGCCGAGCTCGGCCGCCTCACCGCGACGCTCGCCCCCGCCGAACGCGAGCGGTTCCGCGCGACGATGGCCGGCATCATCCAGCGCCGCCCTGCGGCGCACGACGCCGGACGACGCTGAGCCGCACGACAGCCCGGTCGCGTCCGCACCCCTGACCCTGGCGCCACGACCCACGATCGGGCACGCGCACCGGAGTGACCGTCGACTCACTACCTCGAATCGAGGTAGTGTCCTCCGCGTGTCTCAACGACGGGCGACCGCCCCGCTCGGGCTGTGGGTGACGCTGACCCTGGGCGTGCCGTTCCTGCTGATCTCGATCGCCGCGCGCGTCCTGCCGGCCGACGTGCTGACCGTCGTCCGGTTCGGGCTCGCCGGCCTGACGCTCCTCACGGTGCTGACGGTGCGCGACGGCCTGCCGCGCGCGATCACCGCGATCGGCGGGCTGCTGCGAGACCGGCCGGTCGAGGTGCTACTCGTCGGATTGTGCTCCGCGGCGCTGCCGTCCGTCCTGATCACCTGGGGCGAGCACCACGTGCCGACCGGGACGGTGTCGCTGCTCCTGGCCTCCACGCCGATCTGGATCGCCGTGGGCGGTCACGTCCTGCTGCCCGCCGAACGGCTGCGGGCGCGGCAGGCGGCCTGCCTGCTGGTGGCGCTGGGCGGGACGGCGCTGCTGACCGCCGGCGGACGCACCGGGGCGTCCACGCCGTGGCCGGCCCTTCCCCTGGCGGCGGCCGTGAGCTACGCCGCCGGCAGCCTGATCGTGCGCGGCCGCCTTCGCCAGGCCGACGCGCTCACGCTCACCTGCGCGCAGATGGCGGTGGCGACGCTCGTCTCGGCGCCCTTCGCCGCGACGCATCTCGCGCACGTACGGTGGCAGGCCGGACCGTGGGCGGCGGCCGCGGTCCTGGGAGTCGTCTGCTCCGGGCTGGGCTGGCTCGCCAACACCGTCCTGACGCAGCGGGTGACCGCCGTGCAGGCCTCACTCGTGTCCTTCACGGCACCGGTGATCTCCGTCCTGCTCGGCACGACGGTCCTCGGGGAGCGCCTGTCGCCGCCGCAGTTCGCCGCCGCCGCGACCGTGCTGGCCGCCATCATGGCGTTCAGCGTTCCGTCCGGCCGGGCGGGACGGCCGAACCCACGCCGGGAGGTACGAGCCATCCTCGAACTCGCGATCCTCGGGTTCCTCTCCGAGCACGCCCTGCACGCGTACGAGCTCCGCCGGCGCATCGGCGCGCTGATGGGGCACGTACGGCCGGTCAGCGACGGCTCCCTGTACCCGGCGTTGCACCGTCTGCGGCGTCAGGAGCTGGTGACCCGCCGCCCGGAGCCGGGCGCGGGCGGACCGCGACGCCAGGTCTTCGAGCTGACCGACGTCGGCCGCGCCGAGCTGCTGCGGCGCCTGGAGCGGCCGGGCGAGCTGGAGATCAGCGACCGCAACAAGTACTTCGTGCTCCTGGCCTTCCTGCACCTGCTGCCGTCGGCGGACGCGCAGGCCCGGGTGCTCCGGCAGCGCCTGGAGTTCCTCCGGGACCCGCGACGGGGGTTCTTCGTCGACGACGACCGCGCGCTGCGCCAGGACGAGCTCCGCTCGCCGTTCCAGGCAGGCCTGCAGCACATCGCCCGGGTGACCTCATCGGCCGAACGCGCCTGGCTCACCGGCATGCTGGACGCGATGGAGACGGAGCGGCCGGCGACCTCGTAGCCGTCGAAGAACGAGGCTTGTCATCGCGGCGATCCGGCCCACGGCCTTTACATTGTAGATTCTTTCGAGCCGAGAGTGCCGGTCGGCAGCGGGCGCTCGTCGGCGAAGACCGGGTCGCAGGCCAGCCGGTACCCGCGCTTGACCACCGTCTCCACCAGCCCTCCCCCGCCGAGGCCCCGCCGCAGCCGCGCCACCGCCATCTCCACCGCGTGCTCGTCGGCCTGCGGGCGGCCGTACGCCCCGCTGGGCAGGGCACGGCTGGGCAGCACCCCGCACAGCTCCGCGCGCGAGACCACGTGCCCGGGA
>NZ_JBHLZP010000881.1:0-2086 GCF_042429965.1 Actinoallomurus acaciae | reverse complement strand
AGCAGGAACCCGACGCCCTTCTTGTTCTTGAGCTGCCCGACGAGGCCGAGGACACGGCGGCCGGGCGCGACGGCGGAGGCCCGCCACGCCGCCGCGCGGGACCGCTCGGAGGGCAGGATCTCCCAGTTCGCCGTGTCGATCCCGTTGGCCACCCAGGTCACGGCCGCCCCGGGCACGAGCGCGGAGACCAGCGGCGCGTGCGAGCGGGCGACCACGCAGACGCGTGCCGAGGCGCGCAGCGCGCTCATCAGCGTCTCGCGGCGGCGCAGCGAGAAGACCCCGGTGTCGAAGTCGTTGCCGCGCAGGCAGGTGACCAGCGGCACGCCGAGCCAGGCGGCGATGACCGGCGCGCCCAGCAGCGCGTACGTGCCGCCGAACGCGACGACGTGCGTGTAGGAACGGCCGGCGAGCATGGTCCAGAGCCGGCGCAGCGCGTGCTCGGGGCTGTCGCCGAGCGGCGCGGTCAGCAGCCGGCCGCCGTACTCCCGCTCGCTCCCCCACGGCCGGTCACGCCGGGTCAGGTGCGCGACGTCGACCTCCACGTCCGCGTCGGCGTCGCGCAGGCCGCGGACGATCCGGTCGCACGACTCGGCCATGCCGCCGCGGCTCGGCGGATAGTGCTCGGTGAGCCACAGGACGCGCATCAGCTGTCGTCCCAGCCGCCGTCGCCGGAGTCGCCGCCGACGTCCCCGCCGATGTCGAAACCGTCATCGCCCGGGTCGGAGTCGTCGCCCTGGTCGAAACCGTCCCGGTCGTAGCTGTCGTAGGTGTCGTACAGGACCGGGTCGCCGTAGTCGTAGGAGGTCCGCTGGTAGTACGAGCGACGGAAGCCGCGCGCCCAGCCCCGCCCGTACGGGTCGGCGTAGCCCTGGGCGCCGGAGCACTCCGGGCACCGGCCCTGGGCGTCGGCGTGCTCGGCGCACACCGGGCGGCCGCAGTGGCACACGGTGACCGAAGGCCGGTCGCAGCGGCCGAGGATGAAGAATCCGGTGGTCGCTCCGCAGGGGTTCACGCGGTCCTCCCGGAGGTCTGCGGCGGGGTCCAGCGGAACAGCTCGGTGACGACCGTGAGGATCGCCCGGAACTGGTCGTCCTGCCCCGGGACCTGGGGCAGCTTGCCGGTCGCGACCAGTGTGGTCCGCCTGCCGTTCTTGATCCGCAGGCCGACCCAGCCGGGCGGCGCGGTCGCCGGGCGCCGTGCCGTGGCGCCCTTCGCCAGCGTGCGCCTGGCCTCGATCCGCTGCACGGCCTTCTTCTTGGTCTTGATCTTGTGCTTCCCGCGAGGGGTGACCTTGGAGATCCTCCGATGCCGGATCCGGTCGGTGACCTGGATCTCGACCACGCTGCCGTCCGTCAGCTCCGCGCGGACCCGGAGCCAGGGGTCGACGACGAACCACTGGGTGAGCTTACGAACCCGGCCGCTGACGGGCAGGTCGTTCTTGGGGCCGGTCTTGTCCCCCGCCTTCGGCCCGCGAAAGTCGGCCGTGACGCCGATCGTGCCGCCGGGCCCGGTGTCCTCCGACAGTGCCTGGATCAGCGGTACGAGCACTTCCGTCGCCCGCGGCGGCATTCGCCATTTCCGGCGCCTCACCGTCGTCTCGTGCCGGGAAAGGCTCGCAAGGACGTTCGCCCACTCTCCGGGAGGAGCCGACGCCGAGACCGTGCGTTCCAGGGTCAGCCGCTGGTGCACGGGGTGGAAGCGGCCGATCGCTTCGCGTGTCTTCCGCCAGAACATGAGCCGGACACTACCAACCGTGGATGCTCAAATCTTCGGTCAAACCACGATAAATACTGGTCATTTCCGCCCGCGTCGTACTCCAAGAAAAGTCGTCCCGTACGCGGCGCCGGCCGCGCTCCCCCATCGCCCGCGCCGCGTCCGGGTACTCCAGCAGCACGCGGATCGCACGCGCCAGTTCCGCGGGCCGGTCCGGGGCGACCAGGCGGCCGTGCGCGCCGTCGGCCATGATCTCGCGTACGGCGGGCAGCCCGGACGCGACCACCGGCGTGCCGGCGGCCATCGATTCGAGGATCTTCAGCGGCGCGCAGCCCTGGTCGACGTTGCGCGCGCAGCCGGTCAGCGGCGCGAC
>NZ_JBHLZP010000880.1:0-2102 GCF_042429965.1 Actinoallomurus acaciae | reverse complement strand
GCAGGACGCCGAGTCGGCCACCCGTACGGCCGCCGCGCGGGCGGCCGAGGCCGTGGCCGGCCTGGTCGGCGGGGACGGGGACGACACCCAACCGGCCGAGCCGCCGTCGTGCACCTTCGTCTCGGCCCTGGTGCACGGCGACGCGGTGACCGTCGGCTGGATCGGCGACAGCCGCGCCTACTGGCTGCCGGAGAGCGGCGAGGGCGCGCGGCTGACCGACGACGACTCGTGGGCGGGCCAGATGGTCGCCTCCGGGGCGCTCACCGAGGAAGAGGCCGAACGGCACCCGAACGCGCACGTGATCACCGCCTGGCTCGGCGCGGACGCCGTCGACGTCGAGCCGCACGTGCACACGCTCACTCCGGACACGCCGGGAGTGATCCTCGTGTGCAGCGACGGGCTGTGGAACTACTTCCCCGAGCCCGCCCGGCTCGCCGAGGCCGCCCCCGCCGCCGCGTCGGAGCCCCTGGAGGCGGCGCGGACGCTGACCCGCCTGGCGAACGAGGCGGGCGGACGCGACAACATCACCGTCGTCGTCATCCCCTTCCGGCCGCACACGCCGCCTTCCGCACAACCGACCCAGGAGCGGTCCCGATGAGCGCTCGGGTCACTCCTCCGACGAAGGAGGTCGCATGACGGGCAACCCCGATTTCACTCTCACGATCGACCAGAACAAGTACCTCCCCGAGGGGGGCCAGGAGGTACACGCGATCGTGACGGTCGAGGCGAGGGGCGTACCCGCCGCCGGCGCCGTACGGTCGACCTCGGCGGCCGAGGTGATCATCATCGACACCTCCGGTTCGATGGACTACCCGCGTACCAAGATGTCCGCGGCGATCCGGGCCGCGCAGACCGCGGTGGACTCGCTCCGCGACGGGGTCGCCTTCGCGGTGGTCTCCGGCTCGGCGCGGGCGCGGATGGTCTACCCGGCGGGCGAGCAGCTCGTCCCCGCGAACCCGCAGACCCGGCAGGAGGCCAAGGCCGCGCTGGAGCGCGTGCGCCCGGCCGGCGGCACCGCGATCGGCGCGTGGCTGGGCCTGGCCGACCGGCTGTTCGCCGCCCACCAGGAGGGCATCCGGCACGCCATCCTCCTCACCGACGGCAAGAACCAGCACGAGAGCCCCGAGCAGCTCGACGCCGTGCTCCAGTCCTGCGTCGGCCACTTCGTGTGCGACTGCCGCGGTGTCGGCACCGACTGGGAGGTCGCCGAGCTGCGCAAGGTGGCATCGGCCATGCTCGGCAGCGTCGACATCGTCGCCAGCCCGAACGACCTGGTCGCGGACTTTCGCGCGATGACCGAGGCCGCCATGGGCAAGGCGGTCGCCGACGTGGCCCTGCGGGTCTGGACGCCGCAGGCCGCGCGGCTGCGCTTCGTCAAACAGGTGACGCCGTCCGTCGAGGACCTCACCGGCAAGCGGGTCGAGGCGGGCCCCCGCGCCGGCGACTATCCGATCGGCGCGTGGGGCGCGGAGGCCCGCGACTACCACGTCTGCGTCGAGGTGCCCCCCGGCACGATCGGCCAGGAGCTGCGCGCGGCCTGGGTCAAACTGGTGCTGCCCGGCGCGGGCGGCGAGGAGCAGGTGCTCGCCACCGGCAACGTCCTGGCCGAGTGGACCGACGACGAGGCCCAGTCGACCCGCATCAACCCGAAGGTCGCCCACTTCACCGGGCAGGCCGAGCTCGCCCAGGCCATCCAGGAGGGCCTGGCGGCCCGCAAGGACGGCGACCTCGACACCGCGACCGCCCGCCTCGGCCGCGCGGTCAAGCTCGCCCACGAGTCGGGCAACGACGCGATCGCCGGTCTGCTGGACAAGGTCGTCGACGTCGACGACCACGCGACCGGCACCGTACGGCTGAAGAAGAACGTCGACAAGGCCGACGAGATGTCCCTGGACACCCGATCGAGCAAGACCGTACGGACGCGCAAGGGCGGAGCCTGATCCATGCCGACCTGTCCGGCCGGACACTCCTCCGGCGCCGACGACTACTGCGACGTCTGCGGCACCCGCATGACGGGGTCCACGGTGTCCGCGGTCCTCACCGGCTACGGCACCGGCGGCGGGGCCGCGGCGGCCGCGCCCCCGGGTGCGGGCGCGGGCGAG
>NZ_JBHLZP010000879.1:0-2102 GCF_042429965.1 Actinoallomurus acaciae | reverse complement strand
GCCGGTCGCGACGCGGTCCGCGAGCCCACGGACCGGCTGCGCCACGTGGCCGAGATCGGCGTACGCGCCCTGCCGTGGAGCTTCGTCGTGCGCCGCCGCCCGGTCCCGCGCGTGCCGGTGCGGGTCGAGCTGACCCTGCCGGGCGGCGGGCCGTGGACCGCCGGGCCCGAAGACGCCGCCGACCTCGTACGCGGAACGGCGCTGGACTTCTGCCTCGTCGTCACGCAGCGACGGCATCCAGACGATGTGGATCTGGCGATCTCGGGCGCCGTCGCGAAAGAATGGGTCGATATCGCCCAGGCGTTCGCGGGGCCGCCGGGCGCCGGACGCCGCCCGGGACGGTTCGCCTGAGCCCCTGACCGGCGGTGATGGACGAAGGGCGGCGGATGGCCGGCACACGTGCGAGGCCCACCTTCCGCCGGGTGCTCGGCGGCGACGGGTCCCTCCGTGTGCCAAACCGGACGTACGACAGGTGGCGCAACGTCCCGCGAAGTGGTCGTCGCAGCACGTACCGGACGCGTCACGGCTACGGTAGACCTCTGTGACCACCCTCTCCGATGCTTCGGCGGGCGTCGCCGAGGTTTCGGTGCGCGCCCGGATCCGGTCTGCCGTGTGGCGAATCGTCCGCGGTACGAGCGTCTCCGCGTTCCGCTACCGGGTCACCGGCCTGGCCGCCGAGGCGGCGTTCTTCACCCTGCTGTCGCTGCCGCCGCTCGTGCTGGGGCTGATCGGCACGCTCGGGCACTTCCGGTCGATGCTCGGCGACGACACGGTGACCGACATCCGCACGTGGGTGATCGAGAAGGCGCAGACGGTGCTGACCGAGCAGTCGGTGGACACCGTCGTGAAGCCGCTCCTCGACGACGTCCTGCGGGGCGGCCGGGTCGAGCTCGTGTCGCTGAGCTTCCTGGTCTCGCTGTGGGCCGGCTCCCGCGCGCTGAACGTCTACGTCGACACGATCACGATCGCGTACGGCCTGTCCGGCGTGCGCGGCGTCATCCGCACCCGGCTACGCGCGTTCTTCCTCTACATCGCCGGGCTCGGCGTCGGACTGGTGATCATCCCGCTGCTCGTCGCGGGCCCGACGCTCGTGCTGCACTGGCTGCCCGAGGGCGCGCGCGTGGTGCACGTCCTCTACTGGCCGGTGCTGATCGTCGTCTCCGTCGTGTTCCTCGCCTCGCTGTACTACCTCAGCGTCCCGGTGCGCACGGCCTGGTGGCGGGGACTGCCGGGCGGCGCGGTGGCCCTGGCGATCTGGGCGCTGGGCAGCCTCGTCCTGCGCCTCTACCTGGACGGCTCCTCGTCGGGCGTGACGGTGTACGGCTCGCTGGGCGCGGCGATCGCCGTCCTCGCCTGGCTCTACGTCACCGCCCTGGCCGTGCTGATCGGCGCCGCGCTCAACGCCGAGATCGACAAGCTGTGGCCCGGCGAGTACACCGCGCGGGCCCGCGCCGAGGCCGCCGAGGCGCGCGCCCGGGTGGCGAAGAAGCAGCTGCGGGCGGCCGAGCGGCGCGTCGAGGTCGCCGAGGCCGACGAGCGGCAGGAGGACGCCGCGCCCCCTGAGTCCCGAGAGCCCCGTGAGCCGGGGGAGTCGCGGGAGAGCGAGCGCGAGCAGGCCCGGCCGGAGTCCCGCAGCGCCTGACGGACCGGCGGAAAACCGGTTGTCCCCCGGCCGTCGCCGGTGCCTATGATCGGCGTGCCGCTCGCGCGCGGGCGGAGGAACCACGGGAAGAGGTGAGCCGCGTATGACCGTCGTTGTCGTCGCCCTGCCCTCGTCCCGATTCCTCCGGGTGCCCGGCTGATCCGCGCGGGCACCCGTGCCTGAAGGGTGCTCGCGTTGTCTTTCTCCTCTCTTTCCTCACTCGGCTGGGACGACTCCTGGGCCGAGGTCTTCACCCCGTACGACGGCCTGGCGCCGGGCCGCGTCACGCGGACCGACCGGGGCCGCTGCTCCGTCCTCACCGAGCACGGCGAGATCCACGCCGCCTGGCGCGGTGACCCGCCGTGCGCCGGCGACTGGGTCGCCCTCGACGACGACGGGCGGGTCGCGGCGATCCTGCCCCGTCGTAGCGCGTTCGTGCGCGGCGGTGTCGCCCGCGGGT
>NZ_JBHLZP010000878.1:0-2106 GCF_042429965.1 Actinoallomurus acaciae | reverse complement strand
GCTGGTGCCGCCGACGACCTGCCAGCCGCCGAACCCGAACGTGTCATAGACCGCGACGCCGGTGTTCGGGTCGGCGACCGCCGAGACGTCGGCGACCGTGCGGCGCGAGCAGCCGGTGTCCTTCTGCCACGGCGGCTTGGGCGCCACCGTCGCGCAGCCGGAGCCCGAACCGCTCCACGCCGTCTCGTTCCAGCCGCGGGCGTTGGCCGCCCGGCCGAGTGACGTGCCGCCGACCGCGGTGACGTGCGGGGCCGTGGCCGGGAACAGCACGCCGTAGCCGCTGTCGCCGGAGGCCGCGGTGATCGCGACGCCCGGGTGGTCGAAGTGCTGGAAGTCGGCGGCGCTCGCGGAGGCCGACTCCGCGCCGCCGTAGCTGTTGGAGATGTACTTGGCGCCCAGGCGCACGGCGGTGTCGACGCCCTTGCCCAGGCCGGGGATCGAGGTCTGGTCGGCCTCGACGAGGAGGATCTTGCAGTTCGGGCAGGTCGCGGAGACCATGTCGAGGTCCAGGGAGATCTCCTGGGCCCAGCTCGTGTCGGCGTGGGGCAGCCGGCTGCTGCCGTCGGCGTTGACCTTGCGGAAGCAGCCGTTCGCGGTGGTGCACGGCGGCAGGCCGTACTGCGCGCGGTAGACGGCGAGGTCGGACTCGGCCTTCGGGTCGTCGAAGACGTTGATGATGGCGACCGTCTGGCCCTTGCCGGCGGTCGCGGTCGGCAGCCGGTAGGCGTCGCGCAGCTCGGTGGCGCCGAGCCCGGCGGGCGCGTGCTGCGGCTGGATGCCGTGCTGCGGCCGCACGTCGGTGCGTACGAGCGCGAGGCAGGTCACCGCGCCCGGCTGGGACGTGTCGGGGCACGCCCGTTTGACCGGAGCGCCGGCGAGCGGATCGACACCGTGGTCCGCCGGACCGAGGTCGGCGTGGGCCGGCGTGGAGGCGAGCGCCAGTGCGGCCAGTGCGGCGAGTCCGACATGTCTCGTCCGCCGGGTGAGGATGAACACCATCTGCTCCCTTCACGGCGGGAGCCGGACTCGGAGATGAGCGGCATCCGCGGCGTATCGGTCATTGATTTCGTCGCAACAAATGCGGCCGTGGATCGGCGCGCATGAATCCAATTCCCGCGACCGCTCGCGTCAATCGGGCTACTGACCTGCCGAGAGGTGGATGCGTGCGGCTGTTTGTCGGCGTTATCGCGTGATTCGCCACTATTTCGCCTCGGGAGTTAAAAGGGAATTGTCCCGCAAGTGCCGCCGGTAATTCGGCGACCTGAGCTGGCCAGATCGCGGGGGTTTCGGCGTATCGCGATCTATACTGCTGCAATGTAAGTCAGACGGAAAAAGGGGCTGTTTTGCGTGACGAGAGTGCTGCCGGTGAGACTGGTGGTAACTGGGAGAACCAATTAGCCGGTGGCGTCTCCGGGGCCAATGTGCAGGCCCGCTCCATTCATGGCGATGTGCAGTTCAACCTCGGTGCTCCCGCCGCGCTCCCCGCACCGGCGCAGTTGCCCTCCGCCGGGTTCTTCGCCGACCGCACGCGCGACCTGGCCGCCCTGCGGCGGCTCGCCGAGCGACCGCCCGAGGCCGGCGCTCCGCTGATCGTCGTGGTCAGCGGTACGGGCGGCGTCGGTAAGACCACCCTCGCGCTCCGCTGGCTGCACCAGGTCCGCGCGTCCTACCCCGACGGCCAGCTCTTCATCGACCTGCGCGGATTCTCCGGGCAGCGGCCGATGCGGCCGGCCGAGCCGCTCGAACAACTCCTCCGCGCCCTCGGCGTCGACGCCGTCGCGGTCGAGGCGGACGCCGATGAGCAGGCGCCGCTGTTCCGCACCCTGACCACGGGGCGGCGCCTGATCATCATGCTCGACAACGCCGTGTCGGCGGCTCAGGTGCGCCCGCTGCTGCCCGGACCGGGACCGGCCCTGGTCGTGGTCACGACGCGCCACCGCCTCACGGGCCTCGCCATGGACGGCGCGCGTTTTCTCGACATCGCGCCGCTCGACGACGAGGGAGCGGTCGAACTGCTCGACCGTCTCCTCGGCGACGGGCGCGTCGCGGGCGAGCACGAGCAGGCCGTCGCCCTCGTCGCGCTGTGCGGCCGGCTGCCGCTGGCCC
>NZ_JBHLZP010000877.1:0-2112 GCF_042429965.1 Actinoallomurus acaciae | reverse complement strand
CACACGTCGCCGCGCGGCCGTACCCGCAGGTGGCCCGCCCGGCCGCCGTCGCCGCGCACGAGGACCGCGCGCAGCAGGTCGTGCTTGTCGGCGACGGCCTGGAGGATGGTCTCCAGCTCCGGCCCGGTCAGGCCGGCCGGCGTGGTCAGCAGCAGCGACTGGCTGAAGCCGCGGACGTCGCCGCCGCACTCGTCCAGCCAGTGCAGGATCGGGGTGAACGGGACCTCGCCGACTCCGTCGTCCGGCCGGTCCGGCGCGCTCCGGTCCGCCTCGGTCACCACGGCCGCGAGCTCGGCCACCGTCCGCAGCCGGATCACCTGGCGGGGCGTGCACACCAGCCCGGCCTTGCGGGCCCGCAGGACGAGCTGGATCGACACGATGCTGTCGCCGCCGAGCGCGAAGAAGTCGTCGTCGATCCCGACGCCCGGGACGCCGAGCACCTCGGCGAACAGCGTGCACAGGGTCGCCTCGACCGCGTTGCGCGCGGGCCGTCCCCCGGCCTGCCCGGCCAGGTCGGGCGCCGGAAGCGCCGCCCGGTCGAGCTTCCCGCTGGTCAGCACCGGCAGGCGGGGCAGCACCACGAACGCCGCGGGCACCATGTAGTCCGGCAGCAGCCGCGCGGCGTGCACCCGCAGTGCCTTGATGAGGGACGTCTCGTCGCGGAAGGCGTCCGGGGTGTTCGCCAGGGCGGCACGTGGCGCGGCCGGGGCGTACAGGCCGTCGGCGCGCTCATCGGTGGTGAACAGCACGTCGAGGTCGCCGCCCTCGGAGTCGCCCGCCCAGGTGACGAACACGTGCCGTTCGCCGGCGAGCGACTCGAACTCCTCGGGGTCCACGCCGGGGCCGAGACGCCCGTTGGGCACGCCGGTGAGGCGCACCGGGCCGGGCCGCTCCAGCCGGGCGCGGAGCGCGCCGACGCCATCGACCTCGGCGCCCCAGCGCAGGGTCTCCGCCGGGCTCGCCGGAGCGGCGACGGTGTGCAGGACGACGTCGTAGCGGTACCGGCTCAGCTCGTTGTGGTGGCGAGCGCGCTTCACCCGCAGGTCCACCGACGCGAGCGCGGGGAGGCGGGACGGCAGCGAGGCGAAGAAGTCCGGGTCGAGGAGGAGCTCGTTCTCCCCCGCCGCGCCCGTGCCGCCCGCGGCCTCGACCGCGGCGCGAAAGTGCGGGAGGAGGCGCAGGTTGCGGACGTCGCCGACGAAGACCCGGCCGCCCGGCGCGAGCAGGGCGGCGCAGCGGCGGAGCACGTCGAGGAGGTAGTCGGCGCTCGGGAAGTACTGGACGACGGAGTTGAGGACGATCGTGTCGAAGTGCCCCTCGGGCAGGTCGCCCAGGTCGTCGGCGGGCCGGGCGCGCAGCTCGACCCGGCCGGCCAGGGCGGGGTCGGCCGCGACGGACGCGCGGAGGGTCTCGATCGCCTCCTGGGACAGGTCCAGGCCCCAGTAGGACGCACAGCCGGGCGCGAGCCGGGTCAGCAGCAGCCCGCTGCCCACACCGATCTCCAGGACGTGACGCGGGCGCAGCCCGGCGATCCGGGCGACCGTCGCATCGCGCCACTCGCGCATCTGGTCCAGCGGGATGGGTGTGCCGTCGTAGCTGCTGTTCCAGCCGGTGAAGTTCTCCTCGGCCCGCTCCGCGCTGCCGGCCTGGTACAGCAGCTCGTGCAGGTCCTGCCACTCGGCGACCGCGGCGCGCTCCCGCTCCTTGTCGCGTTCCGCGGCGTGCGCGGTGTCCGCCGGGACGACGTACGCGGTGAGCCGCCGGTCGCCCGGACGGTCCGCGCGTACGACGACGGCCGCCTGCCCGACGGCGGGGTGCCGGGTCAGGGCCGACTCGATCTCGCCGGGCTCGATCCGGTAGCCGCGGATCTTGACCTGGTCGTCGACGCGGCCGAGGTACTCCAGTGCCCCGTCCGGCCGCCGCCGGGCCAGGTCGCCCGTGCGGTACATGCGCGCGCCCGGGTCGGCGCCGCGGGTGAAGACGGCGCCGGTCAGCTCCGGTTCGCCCAGGTAGCCCAGCGACACCGTCGGCCCGGTCACGTGCAGCTCACCCGTCATCCCGACGCCCACCGGCTCGCCGGCCCGGTCGAGGACCCGCACGCCCACTCCGGCG
>NZ_JBHLZP010000876.1:0-2112 GCF_042429965.1 Actinoallomurus acaciae | reverse complement strand
AGCGATGCCCGCCCCGGGCACCGCGCCCCCTCGGCCCACCAGCGCGACCTCGCGGCGAGGCAGCAGGTCGACGCCCGGTGGAACGCCCTCGGCACGCCCGCCAACCTCGTCGCCCGCGACAAGGCGCTGGCCACCGGCCTGCCCGCCGACCCGGCCACCGCGGCGCGTACCTATCTGTCCCAGCAGCACGAGATGCTCGGGCTGACCCAGAGGGCGGTCGACTCCCTCGAGGTCGTCGCCGTCAACCCGATCGGCGCGGGCTCGGCGGTCCTGTTCCGCGAGCGGTTCGGGAACCTGCCGGCCGGCTATGACGGGCTCGCGGCGGTCGGCGTGGCCGGCGGCAAGGTGTACCTGGTCAGCTCCACGCTCGCCCCGGACGTCTCCACGCCCGCCCCGGCCACGCTCGGCGCCGCCGAGGCACTGGCGAAGGCGAGCCGCGACGTCGGCCTGAAGAGCGGCACCGTCACCTCGCAGGGCTCCTCCGGCGGCTGGAACCGCTTCTCGGCCGGCGAGTTGAACGGCACGCAGAGCGCCAAGCTCGTCGCGGTGCCGATGCCCGAGGGCGGCGCGCGCACCGCGTACGAGGTGGCCGTCAACGACACCGGCCAGGACGGCACGCGGTCCTACACCAGCTACGTCGACGCCCGTACCGGCGAGGTCCTCATCCGCGAGGACAACGTCGCGGACGACTCCGAGGGCCCGGCGTGGAAGGCCTTCCCGGAGAACCCGCCGGCCGACTACTCCTCCAAGGACACCCGCGAGACCTGGTGCCAGACCAAGTCCAAGGGCTGCGACCGCGTGATCGCCGATCCGGCCACCCCGCTCGCCTGGGACGTCGATCCCGGCGTGAGCGCCACCGAGTCGACGCACACCACCCGCGGCAACAACGAGTGGGCGGCGCAGGACTGGCTCGACGCCACCGGCCGCGGCTTCAACCTGGACGGGTTCGCCAGCCCGCGTACGGACCGCCGGTACACCTACCCCTGGACGAACCAGTGGTACCGGTCCAAGTGCGCGCCGGACACGTTCGACGGCCCGCAGCGGAACGACATCGACGCGGCGGACGCCAACCTGCTCGCCATGCACAACCGCATGCACGACTTCTCCTACCACCTCGGCTTCACCGAGACCGCGTGGAACCTGCAGGACGACAACTTCGGCAAGGGCGGCCTCGGCGCCGACCCCGAGCACGGCAACTCCCAGTCGGGCGCCCGTGTGCCCGGCACGCTGATCCGGGACAACGCCAACCAGGCCACGCCGCCCGACGGCAACCCGCCGACCACCAACATGTACCTCTGGCAGTCGATCGCGGGCTCCTTCTACAGCCCCTGCGTCGACGGCGACTACGACATGTCGGTCATCGGGCACGAGTACACGCACGCCATCTCCAACCGGATGGTGGCCGGGCCGGACCGCGGGCTCAGCGGTTTCCAGGCCGGCGCGATGGGCGAGTCGTGGTCGGACCTGGACGCGATGGAGTACCTCGCGGCGAACGACCTGGTGCCGCGCGGGCAGTCGCCGTTCGTCACCGGCCAGTACGTCACCGGCAACGACGTGCGGGGCATCCGCGACTACGACCTGTCCAAGAACCCGCTGAACTACGGCGACCTCGGGTTCGACCTGACCGGCCCCGAGGTGCACGCCGACGGCGAGATCTGGAACGGCGTCAACTACGACCTCCGCCAGGCCTTCATCCACCGGTACGGCGCGGGGAACGTCGCGCTGAACAAGTCGTGCGCTGAGGGCAGGACGCCGGTCACGCGGTGCCCGGGCGACCGGCGGTGGATCCAGCTCGTCTACGACGGCTGGCTGCTCATGGCGAACGGCAACGTCTCGATGCTGGACGCGCGTGACGCGATGCTCGCCGCGGACCAGATCCGGTTCGGCGGCGCGGACCAAGGCCTCATGTGGGACGTCTTCGCCAAGCGCGGCATGGGCGACGGCGCGGCCAGCGACACCAACGCCGACACGGACGCGACGCCGGGCTTCGCCTCGCCGGCCGCCCGCAACGCCACGGTGCGGTTCGGCGTGACCGACGACTCCGGCGCCCCGGTGCCGGGTGCGCGCGTCTTCGTCGGCGACTACCAGGGGCGCGCGGTGCCCGTCGCCGAC
>NZ_JBHLZP010000875.1:0-2129 GCF_042429965.1 Actinoallomurus acaciae | reverse complement strand
ACCCGCGCGCCGGGCTCGACCACGCAGCCGGGGAACAGCACGCTGGACCGTACGACGGCGTCGCCCGGCACGACGACGCCGTCGCCGAGCAGGCAGCGCGTGCCCTCGTCCAGCCGCGGAGGAGCGGCGGCCAGCGTCCGGGGCAGATCGCCCGGCGGCAGCGCCCCCGGCCGGTCCAGCAGTCTCATCTGCTCCAGGCGGTAGCGCTCCACGGTGCCGATGTCGGCCCAGTAGCCCGAGACCGGGTACGCGAGCACGCGCCGGCCCTCGGCGATCATCGCGGGCAGCACGTCGCGGCTGATGTCATGCCGCCAGCCGTCCTCGCCGAGCGCCGCCAGCGAGCCGAGCACCTTCTCCAGCACCTCCGCGCGGAACAGGCAGAAGGCGGTGAAGATCAGGTCCGACGTCGGCTCGGCGGGCTTTTCCACCAGCCGCCGCACCCGCAGGTCCGCGTCCACCTCGACCATGCCGAACAGGCGTACGAACCGGCGTTCGATCCGCTGCACGCCGATCGTCACGTCCGCGCCCGCGTCGCGGTGCGCGGCCACCATCGGCCCGTAGTCGAAGGTGTAGACGTGGTCGGCGTGCTGCACCAGCACGTCGCGAACGCCGGGAGCGAACACGTACTCGGCGTTGGTGAGCAGTGCGTCGGCGGTGCCGGACTCGGGCGGCCGTGGCGGCAGCGGCACCCCGGGCGGCAGTTCGCCCGAACGCACCAGTGCGTCGTGCGGGCCGAAATGGATCCGGACGCCCGCGCCGTCCCAGTGCGTGGCGAGATGGTGGACGAGGTCCCGTTCGCGGTGCATCGACAGCAGCACCACCTCCGGGATCCCGGACCGCGCGGCGTTCGCCACGCTGAAGTCGACCAGGCGGCAGGACGCCGCGTAGGGCACGAGTGGTTTGCACATGTCGTCGGTCAACCGGCCCATCCGCTCGCCGAGCCCACCGGCGAGCAGAGCGGCGCGAACGTCACGCAGGGTCATGAGCCCTCCTTCGTCGGGAGAGGGTGACCACCGGGCCGCGTCTTTCGACTCCCTCGCTTCGCTCGGTCATGGGCCCTCCTTCGTCGGGAGGGGGTGACCACTGGGGCGCGTCTTCTGGTTCCCTCGCTTCGTTCGGTCATGGGCCCTCCTTCGTCGGGAGGGGGTGACCGCCGGGGCGCGTCTTTTGATTTCCTCGCTTCGCTCGGTCATGGGGTGTCCCTCTCGCTGTGGGGAACGTGCCGGTCACCAGGTGCGGCCCTGCGGACCGCTCTGGGGCAGCAGGTCGCGCAGGAGCCGTACGGAGCCCGCCGCGCTCTGCTCGCGCGGCAGCAGGGCGTCCTCATGCTCGACGTACAGGACGCCGCGGAACTCCTCGTCGAGCAGCGACGAGACGATCGCGGGCCACGGCATCTCGCCGGCGCCCAGCGCGCGGAACCGGATCGGCGGTCCGGGCCCGTACCGCGACCATCCGGCGCCGGGCGGCGGCTCCGGACGGTTCCAGCGCTGCAGGTCCTTGGCGTGCGCGGCGCCGAGGCCGTCGCCCCAGCCGCGGACCGCGTCGACCGGGTCGTGTCCGGTGGCGGCCAGGTTGGCCGGGTCCACGCACAGCCGTACCGAGGCCGACGGCTCGGCCTCGGCCGCCGCGTCGAGGAGCTGCCGGGCGCTGGTCCGGTCGTAGACCACCTGCTTCGGGTGCGGCTCGACGAGGAGCGTCACGCCGTGCTCGGCGGCCAGCCGCAGGATCGGCCGCGCCTCCTCACACCAGAGAGCGATGTTGTCGGCCCAGCTCACGGCGCTGTGCCACCACGACAGCCAGCGCGCCACGTCCGGCACTCCGTACATCAGCCGTACGTGCGGGGCGCCCAGGTCGGCGGCGAGCCGCACCGTGTCCAGCGCGGACCGCAGCGCGTGCTCCCGCTTGTCGGAGACCGAGCCCGCGAGGACCGGGTCGGTGTGCGGGCCGTGCGGACCGAGCAGCAGCTGGCTGTCGCGGCTGTTGCTCACGCACTCCACCGCGGCGTCGGCGACCGCCGCGCGCAGTTCGGCCCGGTGTTCCTTCTCCCGCGCCCAGCGCGCCAGGTCGACCAGGCCCGACGTGCTGTCGGTGGGCAGGTCCACCGCGTCCACGCCGCAGCGCGCGGCGTG
>NZ_JBHLZP010000874.1:0-2129 GCF_042429965.1 Actinoallomurus acaciae | reverse complement strand
GCCGTCGCCGAGCTCGCGGCGGCCCCGGTCGCCCTCCACCTCGACCACGCGACCGAACGCTCCCTGGTGGAGGAGGCGGTCGGGCTCGGCTTCGGGTCCGTGATGTACGACGCCTCGGCGCTGCCGTACGAGGAGAACGTCGCCGCCACCGCCGACGTGGCACGCGCCTGCCACGGCCACGACGTCTGGATCGAGGCCGAACTCGGCGAGGTCGGCGGCAAGGACGGCGTGCATGCGCCCGGCGCGCGCACCGACCCCGGCGAGGCGGCCGCGTACGTCGCCGCCACGGGTGTGGACGGCCTGGCCGTGGCGGTGGGCACCTCGCACGCGATGCTCACCCGTGACGCCGCGCTGGACTTCGCCCTCATCACCGCACTGCGCGAGGCCGTCCCGGTGCCGCTGGTGCTGCACGGCTCCTCCGGTGTGGCCGACGCCGACCTGACGGCCGCCGTCACCGCCGGCATGACCAAGATCAACATTGCCACCCAGCTCAACAAGGTGTTCACCGGCGCCGCGCGCGAGCGCCTCGCCGCCGACCCCGCCCTGGTCGACACCCGCAAGTACCTCGGCCCGGCGCGGGACGCCACCGCCGCCGAGGTGGCCCGCCTGCTCGGCGTGCTGCGCTCCACGGAAGGCCCCACGACATGAGCGAGCGAACTGAGAACACAGCGTTCCCGGTCACCCACCCGGCGAAGGAGGACTCCGTGACTGAACCGTTCCGCGTCGCGTTCGTCGGCGCAGGCTCGGTCGTCTTCACCCGGCAGCTGCTGCGCGACATCTTCTCCTTCCCCGAGCTGGCGAACGTCCGGATCGCGCTGCACGACATCGACCCCGACCGACTCTCGGTGGCCGAGGCGCTGGCGCACCGTACGGCGTCACGCCACGGTGCCAAGCCGGAGATCGTCGCGAGCACGGACCGCCGGGCGGCCCTGGAGGGCGCGCAGGCCGTGGTGAACATGGTCGCCATCGGCGGTCACGCCGCGACCGTGACCGACTTCGAGGTGCCCGCGAGGTTCGGGCTCCGGCAGACGATCGGCGACACCCTCGGCATCGGCGGGATCTTCCGTGCGCTGCGCACGTTCCCGTTCCTGGCGGCGCTGGCCGCCGACATGGCGGCCGTGTGCCCGGACGCGTGGCTGCTCAACTACACGAACCCGATGGCCATGAACCTGCAGTACCTCGCGGCCGTCGCCCCCGGCCTGAAGGCCGCCGGGCTCTGCCACTCGGTCTACTGGACCGTACGCGACCTGTGCACGCTCGTCGACGTCCCGTACGAGGAGGTCGACGTCGTCTCGGCCGGCGTCAACCACCAGGCGTGGGTCCTGCGCTGGGAGCACCGGGGACGCGACCTGTACCCGGCGCTGGACGCGGCGATCGCCGCCGACCCGGAACTCCTCCGCCGCGTACGGGTCGACATGTACCGGCGTCTCGGCCGCTACCCGACCGAGACCAGCGAGCACTCCTCGGAGTACGTGCCCTGGTACCTGCGCGACGCGGCCGAGATCGAGCGCCTGCGCATCCCGGTCGACGACTATGTCGGGATCAGCGCCGCCAACCTCGCCGAGTACGAGGCCGTACGCGACGCGCTGGCGGCCGGTCGCGAGCCGGAGCCGGGCGAGGAGGAGGACGCCGCGGAGTACGCGCCCCAGGTGATCCACAGCCTGGCCACCGGCACGCTGCGCACCATCCAGGTCACGACGGCCAACACCGGACTCATCACCAACCTCCCGGCCGGGGCCGGCGTCGAGGTGCCGGCGACGCTGGACCGCCTCGGCGTGCACCCCCACCACGTGGGGGCGTTGCCGCCGCAGCTCGCGGCGTTGAACCGGAGCTTCCTGAACGTCGTCGACCTGACCGTCGCCGCCGCGGTCGAGGGCGACCCGCGGCACGTACGGCACGCCGCCATGGCCGATCCCGCCACCGCCGCGGCGCTGACGGTCGAGGAGATCTGGTCGCTCTGCGACGCCATGGCCGAGGCGCACGGCGACGCCCTGCCGCCCGCGCTGCGCGGATCGCTCCGGCCGTGATCGACCTCCTCGTCGTCGGCGGCGCCAACCCGGACGTGCTGGTCTCGGGCGCGCCCGAGACGCCGCCCGCGGGCCAGGCCGAGACGCTGGTGGACAGCGGCA
>NZ_JBHLZP010000873.1:0-2148 GCF_042429965.1 Actinoallomurus acaciae | reverse complement strand
CCGCAGCGCCGGCGCCAGCAGGCCGAGCGGCGCCGCCGCCCCGAACACCACCGAGTCGCAGCCCTCGGCCCGTACGATGCCGGCGGCCCGGCGCAGGACCGTGGGCACCGGCAGCATCAGCCGGCCGGGATGGCGGACGACCGGGAAGGGCTGGGCCGCGTCGAAGGCCGCCGCGCCCTTCCACTCCGGCGCGTACACGATGACCGAACCGGGCGGCCGCCGTACGGCGAGGTTGTGCACGAAGGCCTGGATCCCGCCCGGCCTGGGCGGGAAGTCGTTGGTCACCACAAGCGTCTTCGTCATGACTCCGTCAGCATCGCAAGCGTGATCACATTTCGGTTCCAGCCCCGTGACCGGAACGAAACAGGGCGTTAATCTTTACAAGTGTGTCAACACGTGGCCGCCCTCACCCCGCCCGGCCTGCGATGAGCTCGCTGCGGACCTGACGAGGCACGGCGGTGGAGTTCTCCACGGATTAGGAGGAGCCACCTTGACCGAAACCCCCCGACCCTCCGCGCCGGCGGCACCGGCCATCGCGGACCCCGGCCCGCTCGGCCTCGCCGCCTTCGCACTCACCACATTCCTCCTGTCGGCCAAGAACGCCGGCTGGACGGACGGCACCGACGCCTGGCTCGGATACGCCTTCGCCTACGGCGGCGTCTGCCAGCTGCTCGCCGGCATGTGGGAGTTCCGCAACCGCAACGTCTTCGGTGCCACCGCGTTCTCCACCTACGGCGGCTTCTGGATCGGCCTGGGGCTGTACGCCCTGCTCGTCGACCCGGTGGGCAAGGCACCCGGAGCGCACTCGGCGTCACTCGCCGAGAACGACCTCGGCTGGATCCTGCTCGCGTTCGCCATCTTCAACACCTACATGTTGCTCTGGAGCACCCAGGTCAACGCGGCGGTGTTCGGCGTTTTCCTGACGCTTGAGGTCACCGAGATCATTCTGTTCATCGGCAACCTTTCCCACAGCACCGGCACGGTCAAGCTCGGTGGGTGGTTCGGTGTCCTGACGGCGCTCGTCGCCTGGTACAGCTCGGCGGCCGGAGTGACCAACGGCATGCCGGGCAGGCTGTCCCTCCCGGTGGGCTCGCCGTTCGGCGGCCGCTCGGCTCCGGCCGAGCCGGTGCTGGAGTAGCCCCGTCCGTCTCTTCGCCGTGGCCGCGTTCACCGCGCGGTCACGGCGAAGTGCCGTTCACGAGCGGCGCGGGCACCGGGACGCGGTGGAGGCGGGCCCAGTCGCGGCCCATGGCGATCCGCTGCGGACCCGTCGGGTGGCTGTTCCACAGCGCGTACTCCAGCGCGTTCGGCGACAGGTCGTCGAGGTTGCGGGCGCTGAGCGAGCGCTGCATCCGGACGTACGTCTCCGGGTCACGGGTCAGGTCGAGCGCGTGCATGTCGGCGCGGGCCTCGATGCGGCGGCTGATGAGGTTCTCCACCGGGCCGACGACCTGCAGGAGCACGGTCACCGCGGCGAGCAGCAGCGCGACGGACCGCGGGTCGGCCGGGGAGTCCGCCCCGGCGCGCCGCAGCAGCCGCGGCGAGGTGATGACGAGGAAGAGCACACAGACGCCGGCCGCCGCCCCGAGCGCGCCGATGAGAGTGCCGTGCAGGACGTCGTCGCGCTTCGCGTGGCCGAGTTCGTGCGCGACGATGAGCTCGATCTCCGCGCGCGGCTCGCTGCTGAGCAGCGTGTCGTAGACGACGATCCGGCGCGTGGAGCCGAAGCCGGAGACGTAGGCGTTCAGCTCGGTGGTCCGCTTGGAGGCGTCGGCCACGAGCACGTCGCCGACCGGCACGCCGTCCCGCCGCGCCAGCCCGAGCAGGTCGGTGCGCAGCGGCCCGGCGGGCATCGAGTGGAACGAGTTGAACAGCGGCTCGACCAGCACCGGATAGCCGAACGACGCCGCCGCGACGAGCACGAACCCGCCCGCGGCCGCCCCCGCCCACCAGCGTCGCGGGAACCGCCGGACCAGCAGGTGCACGCCGAGCAGCACGACGATCCAGATGACGAGGGTGACGCCGAGCGAGGTGAGCTGGTCGGTGAACCAGCCGCCCCAGGCTTCGGTGGACAGCCCGTACCGGTGCAGCACGGTCTGGGACCACACGTCGAACGGCAGGCCGACGAGCCGGGTCAGCACCGCCAGC
>NZ_JBHLZP010000872.1:0-2148 GCF_042429965.1 Actinoallomurus acaciae | reverse complement strand
CACCGCCGCGGCGCGGGCCATGGCGCGTGACGGCCAGGGGCTGCCGCAGCTCGCCTCGCTGCGGGAACGAAGCACGGGCTTCGAGGCCGCCCAGGAGAACGCGGCCACCGCCTCCGAGCGGCACGCCGCCGACGCGGCGCGAAGGACCACGGCCTTCGCGACGGTCTGCGCGGTCGCGGCGCTGCTGCTCGTCTTCATGGTCGCCTTCCTCCAGAAAATGATCATCCGCCCGATCCGGAACGCCGCCGCCCTCGCCGGTTCCCTCGCCGACGAGCAGCGCGCGCTGCGGCGCGTCGCGACGCTCGTCGCGTGCGGGGTCTCGCCCTCCGAGGTGTTCGACGCCGTGGCCGCCGAACTCGGCCACGTCCTGAAGGTGGACCACACGTCGATCGTCCGCTTCGAGCCCGATGAGATGGCGCAGGTCGTCGGTCACTGGAGCGACGCGCGCGTGCCCGACGTCATGCCGCCCATGGGCGGGCGCTGGCCGATCGAGGACGGCACCGTCACGGCCGTGACGCGCAGCACCGAACGTCCGGCGCGGATGAACGACTATCAGCGCGCCACCAGCGCGATCGGCATCTGGGCGCGCGAGGCGGGGATCCGCTGTGTGGTGGGTTGCCCGGTGAAGGTCGAGGGACGCGTCTGGGGTGCGATGTTCATCCACTCGCGGGAAGAGGAGCCGCCGCCGGGGGTGACCGAGGCGCGCATGCGGGAGTTCACCGAACTCGTCGGCACCGCGATCGCGGGCGCCCAGAGCCGCAGCGACCTTCTCGCGTCGCGGGCCCGCGTGGTCGCCGCCGCCGACGAGAGCCGTCGCCGCATCGAACGCGACCTGCACGACGGAGCCCAGCAGCGGCTCGTCACCCTCGCGCTCCGGCTCCGCACGCTCGAGACCACCGTCGCCCCCGGCCAGGTACGGCTCAGACAGCAGATGGCCGGCCTCGTCGACGATCTGTCCGGCGTCCTGGACGACCTGCAGGACGTCTCGCGCGGCATCGTCCCGCCGATCCTCGGCCGGAGCGGCCTCGGTCCCGCGCTGCGCTCCCTCGCCCGGCGCTCACCCGTCGGCGTGCGGCTCACCATGGGCTTCGCCGGACGCCTGCCCGAACGCGTCGAGGTCGCCGTCTACTACTTCGTCGCCGAAACGCTCACGAACGTCGCCAAACACGCGCGGGCCTCCGAGGCACAGGTCGACCTGGCCCTGGAGGACCGGACCGTACGGGTGTCGGTCCACGACGACGGCCGCGGCGGAGCCGACCTCACCCGGGGGTCCGGCCTCGTCGGTCTGAAGGACCGGGTCGAGGCGCTCGGCGGGAGCATTGAGATCATCAGTTCGCCCGGCAAGGGCACGTCCATCCTCGCCGGTATCCCGGTGGAGCCCGCCGGAGGCGGCGCCGAAGACCCGGACCGGCCGGTGCGAGACGCGGGCGCGAGGACGTGAAGACCTCGCAAAGAAAGGCACTGACCTGCTCTAACGAGAATCACCCGGGTAGAGTCGATACAAAAGACACCGCGACCTGCGGTCGGCCGCGCCCCAGCACCTCGGCCCTCGGCCCTCAGAGAAGAGGACCTTGGCCGATGGACGGCAGTTCTTGAGGGGCGGGCCTTAGGGGCAGGTTCCAGGCGGCCCTCGTTCCCTCCGCGGCCTGGAGGCCACGACTCGGCGGCTTCCGCGCCCCGACACCGTCGCCGGGTATCGCTGATTCTTGGGTCGCGCAGGGGGGAGATGGCATGAAGTGCGGAAGTCAGATCGCCGTCGCCGTCGTCGGGGGCTATGTCCTGGGGCGGAGCCGAAAGACCCGGATGGCGTTGCTCCTGGCGCTCGCGGCGGCGGGGGGCGGCAAGCTTCCCGTCGGGCCTGAGGACCTGCTGCGCAAGACGCCGCTGGGCGGGCAGATCGACAAGCTCACCGGAGATCTGCGCAGCCAGCTCGTCGACGCCGGCGTGTCGGTCGCGAAGAAGGCGGCGAGCGGCCGCATCGACTCGCTGAGCGATCGGCTGCAGGAGCGCGCGGAGACGATGCGGTCGGGCACCCGGAGACGCGAGGAGCCCGCCGAAGAGGAAGAGGAGGCGCCGGAGCGCGCCCGGCCACGGCGCGAGCGCGGGGAGCCCTCCCGGCGCAGGCGCGAGGAGCAGGGCCGCCGCGAG
>NZ_JBHLZP010000871.1:0-2159 GCF_042429965.1 Actinoallomurus acaciae | reverse complement strand
GGGGGCGGACCGCCGTGTCGTACGCGGTGCCGTGGCGCCGCCGTCGTCGCGCGGCCGCGGGCCGACGGGCGTGGCCTCTTCGTCGTCCTGCCGGCCGGCCGGGTCGCCGCCACCGCGGGTGTCGTCGTCGCCGTTGCCACGGCTGGTGATCCGGGAGATCTCCAGGTGGTCCGACGGCGTCGTGACCCGCAGGCCGGCGCCGGTGTTCTCCCGCAGCAGGCAGTTGTGGAGCGTCAGGGGTTCGGTGGAGTGCACAAGGATGCCGTCGCCGCCGGACGTCGCGACCTCACAGTCGGTCGCCTCGCCGGACGCGCCGGCGCTCCACTCGATCCCGGTACGCCGGGACCCGCGCGCGCGAGAGCGGGTGAGCCGCGCCGATCCGTGGTTCTCCACCAGCACGCCCTCGGCCTGAGAGTCGGCGATGTCGCCCTCCTCCAGGTCGATCTCGCCGTCGCCGACGTGGATCGCGGCCGCCCCGGTACGCACCAGCGCGCAGCCGCGCACCTCCGGCCGGCCGCCGTCGAGGACGCGTATGCCCGCGCCGGCCGGCTCGGTGACGCTCAGGTCCTCGAACAGACCGCGCCCCTGCTCGGTGACCAGGGCCCCGTCCCCGCCGGGCGCGGTCACGGTCGCGCGGCGCAACTGGGGATGGGCGGCGGTCCGCACCTCGATGCCGTGCCCCTCCGTACGGTCGACGCGCAGTTCGTCGAAGGTCGGCGTGGCCGACTCGCCGACCGAGACGCCGGCGCCCGCGCCCCCGTCGACGTGAAGCGCCTCGAACGAGCTCGTGACCGCGCCGGACACCAGGACCGCGGTGTCGGCCGAGCCGGCCACGACGCACTCGGTGAACGTCCCGGCCGAGGTGTCGAGCACGTGCACGCCGTAGCCGCCCGCGTCGCGTACCTCCACCCGCCGCAGGTCCGGTGCCGCACCTTCGACGAGCGCGATGCCCTGCGCGCCGGCTCGCGTGACCTCGCAGTCCTCCAGCAGCGGTGCCGAGCCGGACGCGACGAGCACGCCGACGCCCTCGGCGTCCTCGATCACGGTCCGGTACAGCTGCGTCGCGCTGTCGCCCTCGATCGCGACGGCCGGGTTGCCGGCCCGGACGATCCGGCAGTCGCGTACGGTTCCGCGCGCCCGCTCGGCCGCGAGCAGGCCGCTGCCCTCCACGTCCGTGATCACGCAGTCGGCGAGCTGAGGGTTGGCGGAGGTGCGGATCACCACGGCCGAGGCCTTGACGTTCCGCAGCGTGCACTCGGTCAGGCTGCCCTCGGCGCCCTCGACGAAGATCGCCCCGGCGCCGGCCGGATTGGTGAACTCACACCCCCGCGCGGTGACCTCGGCCGCGCCGTGGGCGTACAGCGCGGCGGCCGAGTCGGCCTCCACCGTGCACTCGTCCATGCGGAGCCGGCCGGTCGGCACGTCGACGGCGGACGTCTGCTCGCCGCTGTGCCGGATCACGATGCCCGAGAGGGTGGCGGACTCCCCCGCGATCCGTACGGCCGGCGCGTCGCGGGACTCGATCCGCACCCCTCCGGGCGCTCCCGCGGCGGACAGGGTGACCTCCCGGTGGAGCACCACCGACTCGACGTACGTGCCGGGCTGCACCGAGATCACGTCGCCGTGACCGGCGGCGGCCACGGCGTCGCCGATCGTACGGTAGGAGTCCGGTGCGGTCGCCGAGACGTTGAGGATCGAGCGGGCCGGGGTCAGCCTGCCTGCCATACCGGTCCTCCTTCGGCCGGGGCGAACAGCGTCGCGAGCGCTCGATGCCGGGTGAACCTGCCGAGCGGGCCTGGCGGTGAGGTCCTGGCCAGGACGTGCGCGAGCAGGTCCGGCTCGGGCGCCAGACCGTGGCGCTTGAGGTAGTAGGCCACGGCGTCGGACCAGACCCATTCGCCGTCGGAGCGGAACCCGACCGGCACGGCCGCCACCCGGCCCACGTCCAGCACGTCGTTCATGGCGCCCGGGGTGTTGACGACGAGTTCCGCGGAGCGCAGGTACGTCAGCACCCGCTCGCCGTCCGGCCCGCCCAGCCGGGGATGGTCCGCGGCGAAGAACGGGCCGTCATCGGGGTCGGCCCCGTCGAACGCCCGCGCGAGCCGGGTCGGCGCGACCGGCGCCGGCCACACGAGCGAGGCGCCCGCGAGCGCGGCCTC
>NZ_JBHLZP010000870.1:0-2163 GCF_042429965.1 Actinoallomurus acaciae | reverse complement strand
GGCGGCGGCGAGGCGTTCGCGCCGATGCCCATCCGGGACACCCACGCGGCCGAGGCGTTCTCTCCCCGCGCGGACACGCCGGACCCCGCCGACGTGCTCCCCCACGCGACCGCCGCGGCCGAACGCGACGACCTCGCCGCCGGAGTCGCCGCCGTGGCGCTCACCCACGCCTGCGGACCCCGCACCGGATGGTCGGCACCCTGGCGGGGGCTGCTGCGCCGTCTCCGCGTCCACCCCCACCCGGACGTCTCCCACCTCGCGCGCCACGTCCACACGACCACCGAATAGCGGTGCGGGTCAGATCCCCGACCAGGCCCGCGACCATTCCGGGACGGTACCGGCCTGACGTGCATGGCGGTCCCTTCAGAGGTTCAGCGACTTGAAGGCGGACACCTGGGCGGTGATGGCCTGTTCGGTCGGTAGCCGTTCGACCGAGGAGGCCCCGAAGAAGCCGGCCACGCCCGTGGTGTGCTCCAGCACGTGGGCCGCGTCGGCCGGCTCGGCGATGGGGCCGCCGTGGCACAACACGATGACGTCCGGGCGGACGGCCACCGCCGCGTCGCGCATCGCCTGGACGCGCTCGACCGCCTCGTCCAGGCCGATCGCGGTGCTCGCGCCGATGCTGCCCTTGGTGGTCAGGCCCATGTGCGGCACCAGCACGTCGGCGCCGGCCGCCGCCATCGCCTCGGCCTGGGCGGGGTCGAAGACGTAGGGCGCGGTCAGCATCTCCCGCTCGGCGGCGAGCCGGATCATGTCGACCTCCAGTTCGAAGCCCATGCCGGTCTCTTCCAGGTTCTGCCGGAACACCCCGTCGATCAGGCCGACCGTGGGGAAGTTCTGCACCCCGGCGAAGCCCGTCTCGGCGAGCCGGTCCAGGAACCGGGGCATCAGCCGGAACGGGTCGGTGCCGCACACCCCGGCCAGGACCGGGGTGTCGCGGACCACCGGCAGCACCTCGCCCGCCATGTCGAGGACGATCTGGTTGGCGTCGCCGTAGGGCATCAGCCCGGCCAGCGAGCCCCGGCCGGCCATCCGGTAGCGGCCCGAGTTGTAGATGATGATCAGGTCGGCGCCACCGGCCTCGGCGCACTTGGCCGACAGGCCGGTGCCGGCCCCGGCGCCGATGATCGGGGCGCCTGCCGCGACCGATCCGCGGAGGCGGTCCAGTGCGATGCTGCGGTTCACGCGGTCCCTCCCTGAGCTTTGATCATTCGGTCCAGCCGTTCGGCCATGGCCCGGGCGAACTCCGGGTCGTTGATGTGCAGGTCGAGGTCGACCACTTCCACGGACGACCCGGCCACGCCCGCGGCCAGCTCGGCGAAGCACGCCGCGTCCGCCTCGGGCCGCCGGAACGCGGCGCCGTCGGCGTCCAGCGCGGACACTCCCCGGCGCGGCAGGTACAGCGCGACCGGGCCGCGCGCCGCCCGCAGCTTCCCGGCGACGCGCCGGCCCAGCTCGGCCATCTCCTCGGTCGTGGTGCGCATGAGCGTCACCGCCGGGTTGTGAACGTACAGGTCGCGGCCCTCGAAACGGTCCGGCACGGTGTCGCGAGGGCCGAAGTTGACCATGTCCAGGGCACCCGGCGCGACCGCCTGCGGAACGCCGTGCGCACCCGCGGCGGTCAGCCGGTCCGCCCCGGCCGACAGCACCCCGCCGACCAGATCGTCGGCGAGCTCGGTGGTGGTCAGGTCGAGCACCCCGGCCAGCATCCCGCTCCCGGCCAGCCCCTCCAGCGCCCGGCCGCCCGCTCCGGTGGCGTGGAAGACCAGCACCTCGTAGCCGAGTTCCTCCAGCCGGGCCCGCGCCGTCTCGACGGCGGGCGTGGTGACGCCGAACATGGACGCGGCGACCAGCGGCCGGTCATCGGTGCCGCCCGCGACGGGCGCCGTGGCCATCCCGGCGACGGCCGCCGCCGCGTTGCCGAGGATGCGCCGCGACACCCGGTTGACACCGGCGATGTCCACGACGCTGTACATCAGCGTGACGTCCTTGGCCCCCACGTAAGGGGACACGTCGCCCGACGCCATGGTCGACACCAGCAGCTTCGGTACGCCGAGGGGCATCTCCCGCATCGCGCGGGCGGCGATGGCCGAGCCGCCCCAGCAGCTTCGGTACGCCGAGGGGCATCTCCCGCATCGCGCGGGCGGCGATGGCCGAGCCGCC
>NZ_JBHLZP010000869.1:4172-6045 GCF_042429965.1 Actinoallomurus acaciae | reverse complement strand
GGCGGCGGACGCGCCGCTCGCCGGCGCCATCGGCGCCGAGGCCGGGTCGTGGACCGCGCGCTGGTACGCCGAGGCCGGGGTCGAGCTGCGCCACGGCGTCAAGGCCGTCTCGGTGGAGGCGGGCGGCCTGGAACTCGCCGGAGGCGGCTCGATCGAGGCCGACCTGGTCCTCACGGGCATCGGCGTACGGCCCGAGACGGGCTGGCTGGAGGGCTCGGGGCTGGCGCTGGAGAACGGCGTCGTCGTCGACGAGGGGATGCGTACGAGCCGGCCGGGAGTGTTCGCGGTGGGCGACTGCGCCGCGTGGTGGTCGGCGCGGTTCGGCCGCCGGCTGCGCGTCGAACACTGGGACGTGGCGCTGAACGCCCCCGACGTCGTCGCCGCGAACCTCCTCGGCGGCGAGCGGGCGTACGACGCCGTCCCGTACTTCTGGTCCGAGCAGTTCGGCCGGATGGTGCAGTACGCCGGCCATCACCCCGTCGCCGACACGACGGTCTGGCGGGGAGACCCGGACGCGGACCGCTGGTCACTGTGCTGGCTGTCGGGCGACCGGCTCGTGGCCATCCTGACCGTCGACCGGCCACGTGACCTCGTGCAGGGGCGGCGGCTGATCGCCTCGGGCGCCCCGGTCGACATCGGGCGGCTCACCGACCCCGACGTCCCCGTCAGGGCCACCGTACGCGGCTGATACCTCACGCTGTGATTTCGCGACCGGAATCGAGGTTTCAGATGGTGCGGAAGATGGTAAGCACGCATGCGTGACGCACACCGTTGCCGAAATCGAGATCGATCGACAGACCGACACACTGGTGGGTGAGTGGCTCACCCTTCCTGAGACGGCCGAGCATCTCGGCCTCGATCTCAAGCGGGTCAAGCAACTCCTCCGCGACCACAAGCTGCTGGGGGTGCACCGCGAGGGCGGATTGAGCGTGCCCGCGGCGTTCATCCAGGACGGCCAGCCCCTCAAGGGCCTGCACGGCACGCTCACGGTGCTCGCGGACGCCGGGTTCGATCAGGCCGAGGCACTTCGATGGCTGTTCACCGCCGACGACTCGCTGCCGGGCACGCCGGTTCAGGCGCTGGCCGAGCACCGGGTCAAAGAGATCAACCGGCGCGCGCAGGCGCTCGCGCTTTGACCCGCGGCGACACCGCCCGGCGAGACGGAGGGTGGCGGTTTGCCCGCACGTCTTCCCACTGACCGGGCGGTGAGCCTGCGGTCCCGCCTCGGCCGCGCGCGTCTCTACCTGTGCACGGACGCGCGCGAGGCCCAGGGCGACCTGCCCGAGTTCCTCGACGCGGCGCTGGCCGGCGGGGTCGACATCGTCCAGCTCCGCCAGAAGGGGCTGGAGGCCCGCCGGGAGCTGGAGCACCTCGCGGTGTTCCGCGCGGCCTGCGACCGGCACGGCGCCCTGCTGGCGGTCAACGACCGCGCCGACATCGCGCACACCGTCCGCGCCGACATGCTGCACCTCGGCCAGGACGACCTGCCCGTACCCCGGGCACGCGCGATCGTCGGCGAGGACATGCTCATCGGGCGGTCCACGCACTCCGAAGAGCAGGCGGCAGCGGCGGCGGCCGAGCCCGGAGTCGACTACTTCTGCACGGGCCCGACCTGGCCGACGCCGACCAAGCCGGGCCGGGCGGCCCCGGGCCTCGACCTGCTGTCCTTCACCGCGCAACGCCGGTTCGCCCGCCCGTGGTTCGCGATCGGCGGCATCGACGCCGGCAACCTCGGCCAGGTGCTGGCCGCCGGGGCGACCCGCGTCGTCGTGGTGCGGGCGATCACCGAGGCCGACGACCCGCGCGCCGCGGCCGAGGCCCTGGCACAACGCCTGCGCCATGAGTGAATTTCACCCGTGGTTCACCCAGCTCA
>NZ_JBHLZP010000869.1:0-4059 GCF_042429965.1 Actinoallomurus acaciae | reverse complement strand
GAGTGACGACACCGACTCCGGCTGGGGCGAGTGGCGCACGCCGGATGAGGACGCCCATCTCCTGGAGGAGCGTCCTCCGCACTGGTAGGGCGGGCGCTACGGGTGGATCGGCAGACCCAGGCCCAGGAGGAACCCGGCGACGATGACGAGAGCCAGCGCGGCGACGAGCTGACGGCTGCGGCGACGCCGCGGACGCCGGGGAGGTCGCGACGCCGGACGGGGACGCGCCCGCGCGGACTCGCGGGCCACGACGCGCCTGTGCTCTGCGGCGGCCAGTTTCATACTGCTGACATCCGTGCTCATGCGGACGCTCGGTCGGTCATGCCTCATTCTTAACCGGGCAAGATCGCCTTGTCCGGCGAACGCTTGATCACGGGCGTACGGAACGTTCCCGGCGGAGCCGGCCTTCAGGGCGTCGCGGCAGGTCAGGGCGGTCGCTCAGACGGTGCGTGCGGTCGCGGCCACGGTGAGTTCCGACAGGGCCGCACGCGCGTCGGAGGTCAGCGGGGCGGCGGCCAGCGCCGCGGAGGCCTCCGCGGCGTACCGGTCGATCATCTCCTCGCAGGCGTCCAGCGCCCCGGTCGTCACGATGATCTCGCGGAGCGTCTCGACGCCCGCGGCGTCGAGCTCCGGGTCGCCGAGGAGCCGTTCCACGGCCGCGGCCTGCGCGGCCGAGGCGCGCTCCAGGGTCAGCGCGATCAGCACCGTGCGCTTGCCCTCGCGCAGGTCGTCACCGGCCGGCTTGCCGGTCTCCGCCGGGTCGCCGTACACCCCGAGGACGTCGTCGCGCAGCTGGAAGGCGATGCCCACCGGCATGCCGTACGCCGAGAGGGCCTCCACCGACGGTGAGTCGGCGAGCGCGGCACCGAGCTGGAGCGGGCGCTCGACGGTGTACTTGGCGCTCTTGAACCGGATGACCCGCAGCGCCGACTCGACCATCGCGCGGCCGTCCGGCTGCGGGCCGCGCGCCTGGCCGAGCAGGTCGAGGTACTGCCCGCACATCACCTCGGTACGCATCTGGTTGAACAGCGGCCGCCCGCGCGTCAGTGCCTCGTCGGTCAGGCCACTGCCCTGGTACATCTCGTCGCACCAGGTCAGGCACACGTTGCCGAGCAGGATCGCCGCCCCGGTGCCGAACCCCTCCGCCGAGCCGCGCCAGCCCGACCGGGCATGCAGCGCCTCGAACCGCCGGTGAACGGCGGGCATCCCGCGCCGGGTGTCGCTGCCGTCCATCACGTCGTCGTGGATCAGCGCGCCGGCCTGAAGCAGCTCCAGTGACGCCGCCGCGGTGAAGAACTCGGGCAGGTCGCCGCCGCCCGAGCCCCGCCAGCCCCAGTAGCAGAACGCCGGGCGCAGCCGCTTGCCGCCCGACAGCAGCGCGTCGAGCGCGTCCAGGAGGGGCGTCAGGTCGGCCGAGACGGCGCCGAGAATGGGACCCCGGTGGTCCACGAACCCGTACAGCGCCTCGTCGACCGTTTTGCGAATTTCACGAGCGTCCACGTGATCGAGACTAGTGGCCCTCGGGGATGGTCCCGTTACCCTGTGGTTCATGACGATCGCCCGCCGCCGCACCATCCGGGAAGTACTCGCCGCCGGAGAGACGACGTTCTCGTTCGAGTTCTTTCCCCCCAAGACCGAGCAGGGGGCGCGGAACCTCTGGCAGGCGATCCGCCGGCTCGAGGTGCTCCAGCCGACCTTCGTCTCGGTGACCTACGGCGCCGGCGGTGGCACCCGCGACCGCACGGTGGAGATCGTCGAGCGGATCGCCACCGACACGACGCTCACCCCGGTCGCGCACTTCACCGCGGTCAACCACTCTGTCGCGGAGTTGCGGCAGCTCATCGGCAGGTTCGCGGCGGTGGGCGTCACCGACCTGCTGGCCCTGCCGACCCGCCCGGCGACCCGATGGGGGAGTGGGTGCGCCATCCCGACGGTGTGGAGTACGCCGAGGACGTCGTCCGGCTGATCAAGTCCGCGGGCGACTTCAGCGTCGGCGTGGCCGCGTTCCCGTACAAGCATCCGCGGTCGCCCGACATCGAAAGTGATACGCAGCACTTTGTCCGTAAATGCCAGGCCGGAGCGGACTACGCGATCACGCAGATGTTCTTCCAGGCCGAGGACTACCTGCGGCTGCGCGACCGCGTGGCGGCGACCGGGTGTGACGTGCCGATCATCCCGGGCATCATGCCCGTCACGCAGCTCAGCACGATCGAGCGGTCCGAGCAGCTGTCCGGGGCGCCGTTCCCGCCGGAGCTGGCCGCCCAGTTCGAGGCGGTCGGCGACGACCCGGAGAGCGTCCGGCGGCTGGGCATCGACCAGGCGGCCGACCTGTGCCGGCGGCTGCTCGCCGAAGGGGTGCCCGGCATCCACTTCATCACGTTCAACAAGTCGACCGCGACGCGTGAGGTCTACTCCCGCCTCGAGCTCAGCGGGAACTCGGCGCCCATCACCGCGTAGGCCGGACCGCCTCCGGGAAACCGGAAGTCGGTCAGCAGGTCGACCAGGCCGAGCGAGCGGTACAGATTGCGGGCCGGCGTCTGCGCGTCCAGCGTGGACAGCACCATGGTGCGTTCGGTCCGGCCCGCGCACAGCGAGGTGATCAGCCCGCGGCCCAGGCCCCGCCCCTGCGCCGCCGGATGCACGTGCAGCTCGGCCACCTCCCACGTGTCGTCCAGCCAGTGCCGCGCGTGCTCCTCGCCACCGATCTTGAAGAGCTCGGCGCGCACGACGTCGTGCCACCACTGCCCGGACTCGCCGTGAAAGCCGTAGCTGAAACCGATCACGCTCCGGGAGCGCTCGGCGATGAAGGCGCGGAACGCCGGGTACCCGGCGTGCCGCTCCATGATCATGTGCCGGCCGGGCATCTGCCCTGGTGGAGGCAGCATCGCCGCTTCGTAGGTGGCGAGCAGCGCGTCGAGGCGCCGCAGGAAACCACGGCGGTCGATCTCACGGATCTGCGGTGACGCCTCGCGGCGGGCCCTGAATGCTGGTCTCACGTGCCTCACTTGGGGATGTACGGCGGAACCTTCGAGAGTGCGCCGTAAATGTCCCACAGAATCTGTGTCGCCGCCTTCTTCAACTGCCCGCGCCGAGCCTCCAGCTCGCCCTGCCAGGTGCGGGCGGCGGGTCCGACCCACGCGTCGCCGACGGTGCGTACGGGTGGGTCGAGGACGGTCTCCAGGGTCGATGCGCTGTCGAAGGCCCGCCGGTAGGCGTTGTAGAGCTCAGCGTACGCGGGGTTGGGCCGCTGGGTGCCGCCCGGCGGAGGCGGGTCGGAGGGCGAGCGCAGCGTGGCGGGGGAGGGCGGATAGGTGCTCAAGGACCCTCCTTCGCCGGGGCTGGGAGCACCGCGTGTCGTCCGCGCCCGCTCACGGCGCGGTTCCGGGTGTCATGCGGGGGTCTCCGTCGAGCGCCCCGCCGCGAAGGCGGCCAGGCGTTCGGCGTTGGCGCGTACGGCGGCGGGGTCGGCGTCGTGGGCGGTGGTCGCCTGGATGACCAGCCGGGTCAGCGCCTCCGACCGTGGTCCGTCGGCCAGCGCGCGGTGGAGGGTCTCCGGATGGCGGGAGTACAGCTCGACCGCGACGTGCGGATCGTCGGCCGCGGGCGTCAGCATCGCCTCGTGCGGCGGAGCCGGGTGCCCGGTCCCCGAGCCTGCGGTCTCCGCCATCTCGGTCAGGCCCAGGTGACCGAGGGCGACGCGGGTGCGGTGCGTGAGCCCGGCCTGGGACAGCAGCTCGACCGCTTCGTCGCGTACGCCCTGGTGGAGCGCCTCGTCGAGCATCGCGCGCAGCCACCTCTCATCCAGCGTCATGTGGTGGCTTGCCACGCCGAGTGAGATGCGGACGTCTTCGCGGTGGTCCTTGCCCGCCGCCGCGATCAGCCGGGCGGTGCCGGCCGGGCCGAGCCGGTCGTACAGGCCGTGGGTGTAGTCGGGGTCGTCGGCGCTCGTTCGCAGGCGTCGCCAGACCTCGTCCGGCACCGGGCGGTGCCCCTTTCGCGCCCTGAGGACCGCCGCGGCGTCGGTGGCCCCGGCCCGCGCCGCGGCGCGCACGTCGGCGA
>NZ_JBHLZP010000868.1:0-2178 GCF_042429965.1 Actinoallomurus acaciae | reverse complement strand
GGCTGGTGATTAACAAGGAAAAACATATCACCCGCAGGGGATACACGCTCTGCTTTCTCAGTAAACTGCAGGATAGTCTGAGGCGGAGGGATGTCTACGTTACCGGCAGTAACCGGTGGGGAGATCCTCGTGCAAGATTACTACAGGGTGCTGACTGGCAGGCAAACCGGATTAAGGTTTATCGTTCTTTGGGGCACCCGACAGACCCGCAGGAAGCAATAAAATCTCTGGGTCATCAGCTTGATAGTCGTTACAGACAGGTTGCTGCACGTCTTTGCGAAAATGAGGCTGTCGAACTCGATGTTTCTGGCCCGAAGCCCCGGTTGACAATTTCTCCCCTCGCCAGTCTTGATGAGCCGGACAGTCTGAAACGACTGAGCAAAATGATCAGTGATCTACTCCCTCCGGTGGATTTAACGGAGTTGCTGCTCGAAATTAACGCCCATACCGGATTTGCTGATGAGTTTTTCCATGCTAGTGAAGCCAGTGCCAGAGTTGATGATCTGCCCGTCAGCATCAGCGCCGTGCTGATGGCTGAAGCCTGCAATATCGGTCTGGAACCACTGATCAGATCAAATGTTCCTGCACTGACCCGACACCGGCTGAACTGGACAAAAGCGAACTATCTGCGGGCTGAAACTATCACCAGCGCTAATGCCAGACTGGTTGATTTTCAGGCAACGCTGCCACTGGCACAGATATGGGGTGGAGGAGAAGTGGCATCTGCAGATGGAATGCGCTTTGTTACGCCAGTCAGAACAATCAATGCCGGACCGAACCGCAAATACTTTGGTAATAACAGAGGGATCACCTGGTACAACTTTGTGTCCGATCAGTATTCCGGCTTTCATGGCATCGTTATACCGGGGACGCTGAGGGACTCTATCTTTGTGCTGGAAGGTCTTCTGGAACAGGAGACCGGGCTGAATCCAACCGAAATTATGACCGATACAGCAGGTGCCAGCGAACTTGTCTTTGGCCTTTTCTGGCTGCTGGGATACCAGTTTTCTCCACGCCTGGCTGATGCCGGTGCTTCGGTTTTCTGGCGAATGGACCATGATGCCGACTATGGCGTGCTGAATGATATTGCCAGAGGGCAATCAGATCCCCGAAAAATAGTCCTTCAGTGGGACGAAATGATCCGGACCGCTGGCTCCCTGAAGCTGGGCAAAGTACAGGTTTCAGTGCTGGTCCGTTCATTGCTGAAAAGTGAACGTCCTTCCGGACTGACTCAGGCAATCATTGAAGTGGGGCGCATCAACAAAACGCTGTATCTGCTTAATTATATTGATGATGAAGATTACCGCCGGCGCATTCTGACCCAGCTTAATCGGGGAGAAAGTCGCCATGCCGTTGCCAGAGCCATCTGTCACGGTCAAAAAGGTGAGATAAGAAAACGATATACCGACGGTCAGGAAGATCAACTGGGCACACTGGGGCTGGTCACTAACGCCGTCGTGTTATGGAACACTATTTATATGCAGGCAGCCCTGGATCATCTCCGGGCGCAGGGTGAAACACTGAATGATGAAGATATCGCACGCCTCTCCCCGCTTTGCCACGGACATATCAATATGCTCGGCCATTATTCCTTCACGCTGGCAGAACTGGTGACCAAAGGACATCTGAGACCATTAAAAGAGGCGTCAGAGGCAGAAAACGTTGCTTAACGTGAGTTTTCGTTCCACTGAGCGTCAGACCCCAAGAACTCCAGAACAGCATCCAGACACGCTTTGAAGTAGAAAATAGCACAGAGAGATAACTCTCAGGACAGGATGCCGAACGGCACAACAGAGCGTAAGGAGAAAATGTCACATAAGGCGCTCTTCCGCTTCCTCGCTCACTGACTCGCTACGCTCGGTCGTTCGACTGCGGCGAGCGGTGTCAGCTCACTCAAAAGCGGTAATACGGTTATCCACAGAATCAGGGGATAAAGCCGGAAAGAACATGTGAGCAAAAAGCAAAGCACCGGAAGAAGCCAACGCCGCAGGCGTTTTTCCATAGGCTCCGCCCCCCTGACGAGCATCACAAAAATCGACGCTCAAGCCAGAGGTGGCGAAACCCGACAGGACTATAAAGATACCAGGCGTTTCCCCCTGGAAGCTCCCTCGTGCGCTCTCCTGTTCCGACCCTGCCGCTTACCGGATACCTGTCCGCCTTTCTCCCTTCGGGAAGCGT
>NZ_JBHLZP010000867.1:0-2448 GCF_042429965.1 Actinoallomurus acaciae | reverse complement strand
GGCCCTCGTCCGGGCCCGGGTCGGGCGTGGCGTCCTCGGCCGGACCGGCCGCCAGCAGTTCGCCGACGGCGTCGATGCCGTCCAGGTCGCCCGTACGCCAGCAGTCCGCGATCACGCGGGCGAAGCGGCCCGGGCGTTCGCCGTCGCCGGGGACGGGCTCGCCGAGACGGAAGCCCCCGCGCGGCCACGCCTCCGGCACCGTGCCCACGACCAACTGCGGCGCCGACTCCGGGTCGGCGGTGTAGGTGATGAACGACGGGTCGGCGGCCAGCGCCGCCGGCAGGGAATAGGACACCAGCGCGATCCAGCGCGCGACGAGCCCCGCGTCATCGGCGACCAGCACGACACGCCCGTGCCCGCCGGCCAGGGCGGCCCTCACCGCGTCGAGCAGGACGGCCAGCCGGTCGTGGGCGCCCTCACGCCGGAGCCAGGCGACGAGGGAGTCGGGGTCGAACGCCGTGCCGGGGACCAGGTCCGGCACCGCCTCGGGCGGGCCGTCCCACACCGGCGACTCCCACAGCTCGATCGGCCGCAGCCCCTCCAGCTCCGGCGGCGCCGCCACCACGGCGTGGCCGGAGAAATTGCCGTACCGGCCCGAGTAGTCGCGGCCGGTGTACCGGCACCGTGCCAGCACCGCGTGGTCGCCCTCCCGCCCGTACGCGAAGGCGACCGGGAAGGCGGCGAGTTCGTCCGGCGCGGGCGCGGTCGGCGCGGACGGCGGCGGCCGGTAGCTCATGTACGGCGTGACCGCGCGGACGACGTCCGGCGGCGTGCCCGGGGTCGTGGCGACGAACTGGAAACCGGACCTGCCGGTCGGGCCGGACTCCACCGAGGTGTAGCGCAGGTCCCAGGCCATCAGCGGACCCCGTCGAGCATTCCGAACTGATGCAGCAGCCAGAGCAGCGGGTCCTCGACCCGGTAGGGCCGGATCCCGCCCGTGCCCACCGCGCCCTCGCGGGGGACGCCGCCGAGCGCCGAGACCCCGAACAGGCCGTACTCGGCGTACTCGTGGCTCAGGTAGCGGTCCAGCTCACCGGCCTGCCAGTCGTACAGCAGCGCGCGTACCTGCTCGTGCACCGCCTCGCGGTCGTTCAGGTCGAGCGCGGCCGTCGCGGTGCGGTTCCGCTGGAGCGCGCCGTCGAGCGGCAGCGCGTCGACCTTGGTGAGGGCGACCGCGGCCGGTACGGGGAGCCGCCGGCCGTGGGGGAGGTCCCGGCCGACGTGCAGCAGTTCGGTGACCCGGGCGATGACGTTGATCGGCTCGCCGTCGGGGTCGCCGCCGCCCGCCTTCAGCTCCAGCGGGTCGATCAGGAAGATGATCGCGTCGGCCGCCGCCAGGTAGCGCAGGTGCAGGTCGGTCACGTCGCGGCTGCGCAGGTCCTCGCCGGCCGTGTCGAACAGCACCAGCGTCAGCGACATGTCCTGCTGCCGCATGCGTCGCCGGCGGGTGCGGGTGAGCAGGTAGACGAGCGGGTCGCGCGGCGTGGTCACCGCGCTCGCCGTGGCGGGCAGCAGCCGCCGGTCGCCGAACAGCGGGCGGTGGAAGTCACGCTTGTAGCGTTCGATGGTGCGGTCGTCGCAGGCCACGAGCGCGGTGCCCAGCTCGGCCCCGATGCGGTGCGACAGCTCGTGCAACAGCACGGCGATGTAGGTGCTCTTGCCGGAGTTCTTCGCCCCGACGAGCGCGACGATCTTTCCGGGCGTCTCGCAGTACGCCCCGGGCAGCGGGTTGTGGCACTCGGGGCAGACGCGGCGGGCGGTGTCCTGACCGCACTCCGGGCACGCCGCCCGGCGCGGCATCCCGCGGCCGAGCCGCCGTGCCGCCGACGGCGGGTCGAAGACCGGCGGCAGCGAGGCGGACGCGGCCGACCCGGTGTAGGCGGCGAGCTTCTCATCCAGCCGCGGCGCGCAGCCGGGGCCGCGTCCGGGACTGCCGGCACAGCGGAACCCGATCCGTTCGCGCGCCAGCCGGGCGAAGCAGTAGGGACACGTGATCGACGGCATCAACGCACCCCTGCCCGGGGCCGGCGGGCGGGCGCGGGGGGAGCGGAGCGATTACGGGACGGCATCAACCCACCTTCAGGTGGCGGACCGGAGGGTCGCGGAGTTCGACCGCGGGGTCTTCGGTGAAGCAGCGGAGCCAGTAGTACGGGCGTCGCAGCCGCGGCAGCCCGACCGACAGACGGGCCGGGACCTCGACGTCGTCCCAGCTCATCACCGTCTCCCCGTCGGCCGGACGCTGCGGCATCGGACCCGAGCGGGCGACCAGCACCAGCCGCCGCAGCCGGGCCGGAGCCGTCGCGGTGAGGGTCACGACCAGTGGTCCGCGCAGGTGGGAGCGCCGCAGCCCGTACTCGACGATCGTGCGGCCGGGGACCACGGTGCGGACCGGCGCGCCGGTGACGCGGCGGCCGTACGCCGTCGCGGCCGCGGCGACCTCGATGGTCA
>NZ_JBHLZP010000866.1:0-2199 GCF_042429965.1 Actinoallomurus acaciae | reverse complement strand
GCCCGGCAGCAGTTCCTCGGCCAGGTCCAGGACGAGCGGGCTGCGGCGGCGGCCGAGTTCGAGGATGGCCGCCGTCACCTCCTGGCCGTGCGCGCGGGCGAGGGCGGCCAGGTCGTCGTCGGTACGCCCGGAGAGCGCGGCCCGTGGCTCGTGCGGGCGTATCTCGGGTCTGCGGACGGCGGCGATGCGCGGGTGGCGCGCGGCCCATTTTCGCGTCACGGCGCCGTCGACGCCGCACAACCAGGCCAGTTCGTGGTCGTCGCACCGGGCCGCGGCGACCTCGTCCAGCCCCTCGGCCAGCGTCGGGTCGTCCAGCTCGACGAGCTCGTTGAGCGCGGCGTACCAGTTGCCGCCCTCGCGGGCGTACCGGCGCAGGGGGGCGACCGCCTCCAGCCGGCCGAGCCGGACCAGCCGGGCGAGGACGTCGACGGCGAGGTTGGTGCGGTCCTCGTCGGGGTCGTCGTGGTCCACCGGATCGAAGAGGTGGGCGACGACGGGGCCGATGCCGAGTTCGAGATCACATATCAGCCGCGCGTAGTACAGGCCGCGGTCCTCGAGTGTGTCCCACCGGGGATCGTGGAAGACGCAGTCGTAGACGAGCTCGCCCGTACCGGGTGTGCCGGCGGCGCGGCGTGCCGCGCAGCCCCGCCCGCGCTGCAGGCGGCCGTGCAGCGATTCCGCTGGGTGAAGGACGATGTCTGTCACGATCGCAGGATGCGCACTCGATTACAAAACGGGCAAGCAAATTACGGCTTCAGGACCGTCCCCGCCCGCTTGACGGTGCGGATCACCGGCGCCGTCTCCAGCCGCTCCACCCCCTCCAGAGCGCCGATCCGGTCGGTCAGATAGCGATAGAGCGCCTGGTCGTCGCGGCAGACCAAACCCGCCATGAGGTTCGTCGGACCGGTCGTCGCGGCGGCGAAGGTGACCTCGACGTGGCCGGCGAGCGCCCGGCCCACCGCGGCGAGCTCGGCCGGCCGTACCGACATCCACAGCCGCGCCTCGACGTGATAGCCGAACGCCTCCGCCGGGATGTCGACGTCGTAGAACAGCGCGCCGCCGGTGACGAGCCGGTCCATGCGCCGCCGGACGGTCGACTCCGACCATCCCGTGACGGCGGCCAGCTCGGCGTGGCCGGTACGCCCGTCCAACGCCAGCGCGGAGAGCAGCGCCCGGTCGCCGTCGTCGAGGATCACCGGCTCGTCGTCCGGGGCCGGCAGGGGATCGGGCCGTAGCCGTTCGGCCTGCTCCGCCGACAGCGCGCCGGCGATGCCGGGCCAGCTCGCCCGGCCGCCCACGAACAGGTGAAGCTGCGAGTGCGCGGTGACCGACGACACCCGGCCGGTGCGCGGCAGCCGCTGCAGCAGCAGCGCGCGGCGCTCCTCGGCGGTGCGCGTCATCGTGCCGCAGGTGATCTCCGTGCCGCCGGACAGCACGTGCACCCAGAACGTGTCCGTACGCCGGGCCAGCGCGGCGGCGATCGGCCCGGCGGCGTCCGGGGCGCACCGCATCCGGATCGCCCATGAGGTGTAGCCGAGCCGTGGGGCGTCCACCGCGCCGACGATCCGCAGCACATCGGCGGTGCGCAGCCGCCGGTAGCGGCGCGCGATGGTCTGGTCGGAGACGCCGAGCACCTCGGCGATGCGGCCGAACGGCGCGCGCCCGTCGATCGCCAGCGCGTGCACCAGGCACCGATCGAGCTCATCCAACATGACGGATTCCACCGCAACAGCCTATCCCGCGTCGAAAACAGCCGTCGAACGTCATCTGGCTATGGAAGAGCGCCGGAAGCCGCGATCGTGGGGGCCTCGACGGAGGAAAGGAATTCCCGATGCGCAAGTGGTTGCCCCTGGTGGCGATCTGCCTGGGGGCGTTCATGCTGCTCGTGGACGTCACGATCGTCACGGTCGCGCTGCCGCGGATGGCCCGGAGCCTGCAGGCCTCCTTCTCCGGCCTGCAGTGGGTGCTCGACGTCTACGCGCTCTCGCTCGCCGCGCTGCTGCTCGGCGCGGGCGCGCTCGCCGACCTGCTGGGCCGGCGGCGCGTGTACGTGGCCGGGCTCGTGCTCTTCGCCGTGGCCTCGCTGGCCTGCGGTCTCGCCCCGAACGCCCCGACCCTGATCGCCGCCCGCTGCCTGCAGGGCATCGGCGGCGCGGCGATGTTCACGACCACGCTGGCGCTGCTCGCCAGCACCTACCA
>NZ_JBHLZP010000865.1:0-2207 GCF_042429965.1 Actinoallomurus acaciae | reverse complement strand
GCGGCCACGGCCGTCAGCGGCTTGGTGTGCGGCGGCACCGGCGGCGCGTCGAACGCCGTGCGCTCGACGTCGAGCCGGGACGTCAGGCCGACGAGAGCCTGCGCGGTGGGGCGCTCGGCCGGGTTGCGGGACATCGCGGCGCGGATGAGCGGCAGGAGCGCCGCGGGCACGCCGTCGAGGTCGGGCCGGCCCTCCATGATCTTGTAGAAGATCGACTCGAAGGTGCCGGCGCCGAAGGGCGCGCGGCCGGTGGCGGCGAACGCGATGGTGCTGGCCCAGGAGTGGATGTCGGCCGGCGCCGCGGCGTCCTCCCCCTCGATGATCTCCGGCGCGAGGTAGCCGGGGGTGCCGATGACCAGGCCGGTCGCGGTGAGCCGCGTGGCGTCGACGCCCTGCGCGATGCCGAAGTCGATGCCGACCGGCTCGCCGATCTCGGCGAACATGACGTTGCCGGGCTTGAGGTCGCGGTGGATGATCCCGGCGCCGTGGATCGCGGCGAGCGCGTCGGCCAGGCCGGTGGACAGCCGCCGCAGCTCGCGCACCCCCAGCGGGCCGCGGTCGCGCACGGTCTGCTCCAGCGTCCGCCCCGGGACGTACTGGGTGACGACGTAAGGCGGCTCGGCCGTCACGTCCGCGTCGACGATCTCGGCGACGTGCGCGCTGCGCACCCGCCGCATCGAGTCCACCTCGCGCGCCAACCGGCGCAGCGCGGTCTGGTCGGAGGCGACCCCTGGACGCAGCACCTTCACGGCGACCCGCCGCCCCTGGGCGTCGGTCGCCAGATGCACGACGCCCATCCCGCCTTCCCCGATCTTCTCGAGCAAGCGGTAACGGCCGATCATCTGCCCGGACGTGTCTACCCCCTCCATAGTTCCGCCACGATACCCGTGCAAGTGCGGTCAAGCAGGAGCCAATCAGGACATCCCAGCGAATGCGCGGCTCGGTTCTCCCACCGTAAGGCGAGCGGCCAGCCACGCCGCCGAAGGCCGCGCGGCCGGGTCGCGCCGCAGGGCGAGCCGCAGCAGCGACAGGACCGGCTCGGGCGCACCGTCGAGGTCGGCCGCGCCGCGCAGCACGCGGAAGCACACGCCGTGCAGCGACCCGGCGCCGAAGGGCGGCCGGCCCGTCGCGGCGAAGGCGACCGTGGCCGCCCACGAGAAGACGTCGGAGGCCTCGCTCGACCGCCCGCCGTCGATGAGCTCCGGACCGACATAGCCGGGCGTACCGGTCAACACGCCCGCCTGGGTGTGCTGCGCCGCGCTCGCCTCCTGCGCGATGCCGAAGTCGATGATCTTCGGTGCGCCCGCCGCCACCATGACGTTGCCCGGCTTGAGGTCGCGGTGCAGCACCCCCGCGCCGTGGATCGCCGCGAGGCCCTGCGCGAGCCGCCCGGCGAACCCGGCCAGCATCTCCCCCCGCATCGGGCCGAACCTGGCCACCAGGTCGCGCAGTGGCACACCCGCGACGAACTCGGTCACGATGAACGGCCGCTCCCCCTCCAGGCAGGCGTCGAACACCTCGGCGACGTACGGGCTGCGCACCCGCGCCATCGTCTGTGCCTCGCGGGCCAGCCGGCGACGGATCGCCGGGTCCCAGGCCAGGTCCCCCCGTGGTTCCTTGACCGCGACCACGCGTCGATAAGGGTCCATCGCGCGATGCACGACGGACGTGGCGCCCTCCCCGACCGGCTCCAGCAGGTCGTAGGAGCCCAGATGCCGAACCCCTATGACGTTCATGACCGGTTCGACGTGAGATCACGCCCGCGGGTTCCGAGTAATGTCGGGACATGGACGATCTGCCTCCGCGGCTCCGCGCGGTATGCGACCTTCTCATGCCCTGGGTACGCGAAGGGGCAGGCCGGCACGAGTACGACGGCCGGCTGCCCGACTACTCCGCCGCCGGGGTGACGGACGCCCTGAGCCGGATCGGTGCCGGCGACCCCCTCGACGACCCGCATGACGAGGCACACCTGCGGGCGTTCGAGGAGTTCCTGCGGGTCTCCTACGGCGAGCTGGAGATGCACCGCCGCAACCCGCTCGACCATCTCGACGCCCTCGACCTGGCCTGTTACGACCGGGAGTACGCCCCGGCCGCCGAGCGCGAGGCGGCCCTGTCACGGCACCTGGCGGGCTGGCCGGAGGCGGCCGACATCGCCGTCCGCACGCTCGACCGCGTCCCGGCGCCGGTCGCCCGGGCGCTGCTGGGTC
>NZ_JBHLZP010000864.1:0-2178 GCF_042429965.1 Actinoallomurus acaciae | reverse complement strand
TCGTCCACGCCGACGTACGGCAGCCGCGACGACCCGAGAGGCCGGCCGCACAGCAGCACCGGGACGCCGGCCTGCCGGAGCGACGCGCAGGGCGCGTCGTACGCGCTGACCAGCAGGACGCCGTCGGCCCCGCCCCCGCGCAGGTAACGCGGCATCGTCGACCGGTGGGCCGTCCGGCCGACGACCATCACGACCAGCTCACGCTCCTCACCGAGCGCGCGCCGCACACCGCCCAGAAGCCGGGCGAAGGTGCCGTCGGTGAACACCCGGCCGTCGTCCTCGCAGATCACCAGGGCGATCGACCGGCCGTGCGGGGCGGCGCGACGGCGTACGTAGCCGAGCCGGTCGATGGCGCGTTCGACCCGGGTCCGGGCGTGCCGGCTGACACGGGCGCTGTCGTTGATGACGCGCGAGACGGTCGCGGGCGAGACTCCGGCGAGGGCGGCGACGTCGGCGAGTGTCGGCGTCCCGGCCACCTCGGCGGGTGTGGTGGTCTCCGTCAAGGCGAGGACTCCCTTCGAGCGCGGGGCTCAGCTGGCGGGCGTGGGAGCGCTCCCACACAATCCAGGCCCCGGGAGTCCTTGTCAATAGAAAGGTTTCGGGCGAGTTAACCCGCTGTAATCCTGCGCCGCCCGTTACCCGTACGACCAGGTCGGATGGGCGCGCCGCCGTTGGCCATCGCGTGAAAGGCGGTGAAAAGCGCTCCGGCCGCCGGGCGGACCAGCGACGCCGGCGGCACACCGGTCTGGGGCCTGCTGCTGGTCGGCCTGCTCACGTTGTCCGGGGCCACGGTGGCCTTCGCCCTCGGCCGCCGTGGCGGCTGGAGCTCCACCGCCCCCGGGAGACGACGCCGGCCCGCGGGTCTCGCCGACCGCCCGGAACCGCCGCACGGCAGGGCACGGCGGTTCCGGGCGGTCGCTCAGGACTCGGGGATGCTCTTGCCCGGGTTGAGGATCCCGGCGGGGTCCAGAGCCGCCTTGACGGCCAGGTGCGCGCGGCGTGCCACCGGATCGAGCTCGCCGCCGAGCCAGGAGCGTTTCAGCAGGCCGACCCCGTGCTCGCCGGTGACGGTTCCGCCCAGTTCGAGCGCGAGCGCGACGATGTCGTCGAAGACGCGGAACGCGCGGCGCTCCGCGTCCGGGTCGCCGTGGGCGTACACGACCGTGGGATGCATGTTCCCGTCGCCCGCGTGCCCGAAGATGCCGACCGTCATCCCACGCTCGGCGGCGATCCGCTCCACTCCCTCGATCAGCGGGACCAGGGCCGGCAGCGGGACCGCCACGTCGTCCAGCAGGGTCGCGCCCATCCGCTCCAGCGCGGGGTAGGCGAGCCGGCGCGCCTGCATCAGCAGGTCGGACTCGGCCGGGTCGTCCGCCTGGATCACCTCGGCGGCACCGGCGTCGGTGAACGCCTTGGCGATCACGGTGGCGTCGGCGTCCTGGCGAGCGGAGTCCGACTGGGCGAGCACCATGGCCGCGGTGCCCGCCTCGATGCCCAGCGGCTGCCACGACTCGATGGCCTGGAGCGTCGTCGCGTCCAGGATCTCCAGGAGAGAGGGCTCGACGCCGGACCGGAGCACGGCGCCCACGGCCTCCCCCGCCGCCGCGAGGGAGGTGAACTGGCCCACGACCGTACGCGGCTCGGCCGGAGCCGGCCGCAGGGCCAGGGTCAGTTCGGTGATGACCGCGAGCGTGCCCTCCGACCCCACCAGCAGATGGGTGAGGTCGTAGCCGGCCACGCCCTTGACCGTGCGACGGCCGGTGCGCAGCACCGACCCGTCGGCCAGCACCGCCTCCAGACCACGGACGTAGTCGCCGGTCACGCCGTACTTCACGCAGCACATGCCGCCCGCGTTCGTCGCGGCGTTGCCTCCGACGGTGCACATCTCGAAGCTGCCCGGATCGGGCGGATAGAACAATCCCTCCCGCGCGGCGGCGTCGCGCAGTGTCGCGTTGATCACGCCGGGCTGGACCACCGCGAGGCGTTCGGCGGGGTCGATGGCCAGGATGCGGTCCATCCGGGTCGTGCACAGGACGAGGCAGCCGTCGACGGCGTTCGCCGCACCGGCGAGCCCGCTGCCGGCACCCCGCACCACGATCGGCGTCCCGAGCCCGGCGGCCACGGTGACGGCCGCGACGACCTGCGCCGTGTCCTGAGGCAAGGCCACGGCCGCGGGCG
>NZ_JBHLZP010000863.1:0-2218 GCF_042429965.1 Actinoallomurus acaciae | reverse complement strand
AGCCGTTCGGGCGTCCCTTCGGCCACACGACCGCCGAGCCCGGGTTCGCCGGCTGGGTGCGTCACTGGGCCGCCGGCCGCGACTGGTTCGACGCCGGCTGAGCCCCGGCGGCACGCCGCCGCCGGGGCGAGAGGACGGGCGGGGTCAGCCGATGCGGGTCAGCAGGTCCTCGCCCGCGGGGCCGGAGCCCGACTTGTCGACCACGTACGCGGTGCCGTCGGCCACCTCGACGTGGTTGGGGTCGGCACCGGTCGAGACGGTCTCGACGACGCTGCCCCTGCGCGGGTCGACGATCGACACGTTCGCGTCCGTGCGGTTGACGACCAGGACGCGGCCCGTGCGCGGGTCGGTGGCCACGGACAGCGGGCCGGCGCCGGTCGGCACGGACCTGGTGACCGCGCCCCTGCGCAGGTCCACGACCGCGAGGGTTCCGCCGCTCTGGTCGGCGGCGTAGGCGGTACGACCGTCCGCGGACAGCGCGACGTCGATCGGCCCGTCCCCGGCGGGGATGAGCCGCGGCGTCGTGGACCTGGGGGAGACCTCGATGATCTCGTCGTCGTTCAGGTCCGCGGCGTACACCGTCCCGGTCCGCTCGTTCACCGCGAGGCCGGCCGGCCCGGAGCCGTCGACCGTGACCCGCCTCTTCTCCTTGAAGGTACGGCTGTCGAAGGCGACGAGGGCTCCGGCGGTGAAGGAGCCGGCCCACACGGTGTCGTGCCGTTCGTCCACGACGATGTCGCGCCCGTGCTCCACGCCGGGCAGGGGAGGCGAGCCGCTCGCCGGTGCGCTGGCTGTACACGGCGACGGTGTTCGCGCGGGTGTTCGTCGTCCAGACCGTGTCGTGCTCGTCGTCGACGGCGACGCCGTACACCGCCTCGACCTCGCCCGTGGCCGGGTCGGTGACCGGCGGCGTGTAGGACGCCGTCACCTTGAGCGTGCGGGGATCGACCCTCGTCAGGCTGAAGGCGGTGACCGGGGACCGGCCCTGGGCGGCGGTGATCCACAGCGCGTGGTTCCGCCCGGAGTATGCCGACTCGTACAGCCCGGCCGTGATCGGGGCCGATGTGACGCTCGGGCCCGCCGGGCGTGCGGCGTTGGCGACGGCCGGAGTGGTGAAGGCCAGGGTGGCGCAGGAGGCGAGGGCGATGCCGGCGGCGGGACGGCTGATCTGACGGGTGCGCGAAGCCATGCGGTTCTCCCTTGTGATGGGGGCGGATGGCAGCCAACTTGGCTTAGCCTTACCTAACTTCCGCGCCATCTGATCATGTGGCATCGGCCACAGGCCGCCGCCGGACCGTGGCTCAGGACCAGTCGGGGTGGGCGATGCCCAGGTTCCCGGAGGAGACGGGCACCGCGCCGGTGCCGTCGACGCGGATCGCCCAGATGCTCTGGCGCGCCGTCTCGCCGCGGGCGGTCGCGATCCAGGCGCCGTTCGGCGAGAAGGTCGCGTCCATGTCGCGGGTCGCGTTCGAGGTCAGCTGGTGCGGTGTGCCGGTGCCGTCGGAGGGGGTGAGCCAGATGTGCCGCGCGTCCCTGGTCGGCTGCTCGGTGTAGGCCATCGTCCTGCAGTCCGGCGAGAACGACGGGTCGTTGACGTCGTGGGCGTCATGGGTGACCTGGGTCCACGGGCCGCCCGCCGTGCCCGCGTCGACCGTGTAGATCTGCTGCGTGCCGGTCTTCTTGCTCCAGAACGCGATACGGCTCCCGCACCAGGCCGGGTCGTCCTTGCCGTCGCCGTCGTCGGTGAGCCGCAACGGCGTCTCCGGATGGGCGAGCGTGACCACCGCGATCTGACGTCCCGAGGGCGTCTTGGCGACGATCGCGATCTTCTTGCCGTCCGGCGACCAGGCGGTACGGGTGCGGCCGTCGATGATGTTCGTGATCATCCGTGGCGTTCCGGTGCCGTCGGCGTTCGTGATCCACAGTTCGTTGACCGTGGTGCTCACGCTCCGGGTGAAGGCGATCTGCTTACGGTCCGGTGACCAGCGCGGCAGGATGTCGCACTTGTCGTCGTCGCTGATCACCTTCGTCGCGACACGCGTGGCCGGGACGAGCCGGCCGATGCTGCCGTGACACCGGCCCGGCCAGCCGCTCTGCCGGTCGATGCGGACGAGCAGCGCCTCGCTCGGCAACGGCGCCGGTCCCGACCCGGCGCCCGCCCCGGAGGGCCTCCCGCGGTCGTCCCCGAGGACCAGCCAGCCGGTCAGCGCCGCCGCCG
>NZ_JBHLZP010000862.1:0-2237 GCF_042429965.1 Actinoallomurus acaciae | reverse complement strand
GGCACTCGCCGTCGACGCGCTCGACGGCGCTGGCCTGGCCCTCCCGGCCGTCCCGGCGTCGGCGACCGGCGACGACCCCTGGCACGACTCGTCGTACACGCCGCACCACGGCGACTGGCGGCCGTACGTGCTGGCGCCCGCCGGGCACACCGTCCGTCCGGTGTCGGTGCTGAAGGCGGTGGCCCGGCAGGGCCGCGTCGAGGGCGACCCGCGGAACGCCCTGCAGGCCGACAACCGGTCGGTACGGCTCGTCGGCGCCGCCGACCGGGCCGGGTCCCCCCTGCTGATCCTCGACTTCGGCAAGGAGGTCGCGGGCCGGGTCACGGTGCGCGGGACCGGCACCGGCCGGCTGCACGCCTGCTTCAGCGAGTCGCGCCGGTACCTGGCCGAGGCACCGGACGACAACGAGGGCGAAGGAAGGATCGCGCCCGGGTGCGACACCGCCAACATCTGGAACGGCTTCCCCGGCGTGGCCTACACCGAGGACACCGACAGCCACGAGCTGACCCTGAACACGCCCGACCGGCAGATCCGTGGCGGCTTCCGGTACCTCACGCTCTTCCTCGACGGCCCCGGCCAGGTCGACATCGACGCCGTCTCCGCCGAGTTCACCGCCGCCCCGCTGCAGCCGCGTCCGGACGCCTACCAGGGCCACTTCCTGTCCAGTGACGACCTGCTGAACAAGATCTGGTACGCGGGCGCCTACACCGTGCAGATCAACACCGCCATGGCCGACACCGCCAAGAGCTGGCCGTACGCCTCCGGCGAGCAGGACCACTCCGACACCGCCGTGCCGTACGCCGACCCGGACAAGGAGGTCATCTACGACGGCGGCAAGCGCGACCGCATCGTCTGGCAGGGCGACCTCGCGGTCCAGGCGCCGGTCACCTACCTGACCACGCACGACGTGGACGCGGTGGACAACTCCCTGTCCTCGCTGGCGGCCCAGCAGCTTCCCGACGGCTTCATGCCCGCCGAGAGCCAGGCCGGTCAGCACAACAAGGACGAGCTGCGCACCTACGGCGAGTACGTGACGTGGTTCGTCGACAACATGTACGAGCACTGGCTCTACACCGGCGACCGGGCCTACCTCGACAAGTGGTGGCCCGCCCTGACGAGGGCCATGAGCTGGCTGGAGTCGGTGCGGGCGCAGGACCCGCAGGGGCTGATCGCGTTCGGCGCGGTCGGCTCCTGCGGCCACTACGGGTACTCCGACTGCGGCCACGAGACCTACGTCAACGCCCTGTACGCGCGCAACCTCACGCAGATGGCCGGACTCGCCACGGCGCGCGGCGAGTCCGGCACCGCCTACGCGGACCGCGCGGCCGCGGTGAAGAAGGCCGTCAACGACCAGCTGTGGGACGAGAGCGCCGGCGCGTACCGGATGTCGCGGGAGATCCCCGACGCCTACCCGCAGGACGCGAACGCCGCCGCCGTGCTGACCGGAGTCGCCGACGCCACGCGGGCCGGGCGCTCGCTGGCCTACCTGCGCGCCCACAACTGGTCGGGCCTCGGCTCGCTCACCGTCGGCACCGCGAACGCCTCGCTCAGCCCGTTCTACGCGCCACTGCCCAGCGGGTTCGAGGCGGACGCCCGGCTCGGCACCGGTGACACGTCCGGCCTCGACCTGATCAAGAAGTTCTGGGGCTGGCAGCTCGCCCAGGACCCGGGCTCGACCTTCTGGGAGCACGTCCAGCCGGACGGCACGCCCAACCTGAAGCAGTTCTCCAGCCTCGCGCACGGCTGGGCGTCGGCGCCGACGACGATCCTGACCACGCGCGTGCTCGGCGTCCGGCCCACCGCCGCCGGCTTCGCCTCCTACGCGGTCGTCCCGCACACCGGGGGCCTGAGATGGGCCGAGGGAACGGTCCCGACGCCGAGGGGCGACATCACCGCCTCCTGGCGGAACGACGGACACGGCCTCCGCCTGGAGGTCACCGCGCACGCGACGGGCCGTCTCGGGATTCCCGCCGCCGGCCGGGTCACGCTCGACGGGCACGTGGTGTGGTCCGGCGGAAGGGCCACCGCGAAGGGCGTGACCGGCGAGGGCGGTTACGTCTACGTGGACGGCGTGGCGCCCGGGCACCACACGATGGAGTCGCGATGAGGAGGCTGGTCGCGGCGGCGGCCCTGCTCGCCGTGTCGGTGCCGACACAGGTCGCCCGCGCCGACCCCCGATCCTGGCGCGACGAGGTGCGGGCGCCGGCCGGCCGCACCGTGCGGCCGAAGGCCGTCAC
>NZ_JBHLZP010000861.1:0-2247 GCF_042429965.1 Actinoallomurus acaciae | reverse complement strand
AAAAGCCGTGCGCCACGAGGCGCTGATGGATCCGTGCGGGAGGAAGGGCCCGCCGCCGGTCATCGCAGTGACCGGTCGAAGCTGGAGGCAGGCGGAGCCCCGGGTTGGGGGTGAGGCTGGAAGCGGCCTCGACAATGTAGGGGCGGGTCGGCACTGCCAGACGGCTCGTGCCCGCTAGCGAGGACGGGAAGGTGTAAGGGAACTGAACCGGTGGTTGAAGCCCCGTTAGTCGTCAGCGATCTGCCGAACCTGGTGGATGGATCGCTTTGCGGTGCTGGGCAGGCCGTGGCTTTTGGCCTGTTCGCTTCCGTCGTCCGTGTGATTTGGGCGGCGGAAGGCCCGGGCCAAGACTGCGATGTGCGGCCCGTGGCGATGCCGTCGGGGTATAGCCGGACGCCAACACCCGTCATAACGGACATCAGTGAACGTGGGAAGCGGCCTGGTGCCGCCCTTCCCGTCCGGCTGCCGGCCGGGCGGTGGGCAGGCGCAACGCCCGCTGTGGGCATCGGGTCGTGGCGGAGCCGCCGTAGTACTCCGAGGCCAGGAGAGCTGGTCGCATGGGGAAGGGCGGCAGTGTGATCAGCAGTAATGACTGGAGGCGGGAAGAGTCGCCGTTGAATAACAGCGCACCGTCGTGGCCGGGCAGTTTGACGGCCGAGCGGCGGGTACTCGACCACCAGCGAAAGCTGCACCGATGGGCACGAGACGAGCCGGACCGCCGGTTCGCGGACGTGTTCAACCTGATCTGCGACCGGGCCACGTTGTTGGTGGCCTGGGAGCGGGTGTCGGGCAATCGGGGCGCGAAGACGGCGGGCGTGGATGCGGTCACCCGCCGCCACGTCGAAGAGGATATCGGGGTGCTGCCCTTCCTGGAGGACCTGCGATCCTCGCTGAAGGGCGGCACCTTCACACCGTTGCCCGTGAAGCAGGCGATCATTCCGAAGCGAAACGGCAAGGTCCGTGCGCTGGGGATCCCGACCCTGCGGGACCGGGTGGCGCAGATGGCCCTCAAGCTGGTCCTCGAACCGATCTTCGAGGTCGATTTCTATCCGTCGAGTTACGGGTATCGGCCCGGACGTCGGGCTCAGGATGCCATCGCCGAGATCCACCAGCTCACCAGCCGCTCATACGAGTGGGTGGTCGAGGGTGACATCACCGCGTGCTTCGACAATGTCGATCACCAGGTCCTGTTGGACCTGGTGGCAGAGCGCATAGCCGATCGTAAGGTGCTGCGGCTGGTCCGGGGGTTTCTGCGGGCCGGGGTTGTCGAGCAGCACGGTGGCTTTGCGGACAGCCTGACGGGCACGCCGCAAGGTGGGGTCGCCTCCCCGCTGCTGGCCAACATCTATCTGTCCGTCCTGGACCGGCATTTCGCCCGGATCTGGGAACGGGACATGAGCCCGGGATGGCGGCGGCAACACCGCCGTCGCAAGGGGCTGCCGAACTTCCGGCTGGTGCGTTTCGCCGACGACTTCGTGGTGCTGGTCTGCGGCACCCGGTCCGACGCGGAGAGCATCAAGACGGAGATCGGTGAGTTGCTGGCCACCAGGCTGAAGATGACCCTCTCGGTTGAAAAGACACACCTCACCCACATTGACGACGGCTTCGTCTTCCTGGGCTTCCGTATCCAGCGCAGGCGCAGAGGTGACGGCCGCCGGGTGGTGCTCACGATCCCGTCCAAGGATGCCTTGGCACGGGTCATGCACAAGATCAAGGAGACCACCGGAGCAGGAACGGTCTCGCTCAGGCTGCTGGACGTGCTGCGGAAGATCAACCCGATCCTGCGGGGCTGGGCTGCGTACTTCCGCTACGGCGCATCAAAGAGAACGTTCGCTTATCTGGGCTGGTACGCCTGGTGGCGGGTGATCTACTGGATTCGCCGCAAGCACCCCCACCTGACCTGGAAACAGACCCGGCGGCGCTACTACGGGGCCGACCGGATCTGCGAGGACGGCCTGGTCCTTTACAACCCGGCGAAGAAGCGCGTGGAGCGCTACCGCTTCCGCGGAGCGCAGATCGCCACGCCGTTCAACGTCGACGAGATCGACCCGGCCGGAGCCCGTTTCCGCCGGACCGGTCACGACGATGCGGCCTTCGTCGGCCACGTCTCCGAACTCGTCAGCTGAACCCATCGGATCACATGGAGAGCCCGGTGCGGGGACGACTCGCACGCCGGGTTCGGCGGGCGGGGACGGGAAAACCGGCGGCCGAAAGGCCGCACGGCGTCCCGTCCCCGACCCAACAGAT
>NZ_JBHLZP010000860.1:0-2250 GCF_042429965.1 Actinoallomurus acaciae | reverse complement strand
GGCGCAGCAGCGCGGGCGCGCCGTCGGCCCGGTCTCGCGGCGCGGGCGCGGGCACGATCGTGTTCGGGAAGGCGGTCAGGGCCGAGGCGGCCAGCAGCCGGGCGGCGTTGCCGATGATGAGCGGCTGGGCGGCGGCCTCGGCGTTGGTGAGCAGCCGTTCGGTGACGTACGCCGCGGTGCGCTTCCAGTTCTCGGCCGCCGCGGGCGTGAGCGGCCGGAAGTCCTCGAAACGGAGAGGACCCGGCGCCTCGCCGTCCGGCGTGCCGGCGACGCTCCGGAGAAGGGACAGGTCGAGCGTCACCGTCTGCGCCTCGAGGCCGAGCGTCCGGGCCGAGTACGGCTGGTCGGGGCGGGCGCTGACGTAGATCTCGCCGGTGGCGAACCGCTCCCGCGAGCCCGCGGAGCGGCGCTCGATCGCGCCGGCGTCGATCCGGGTCACGATCAGCCGGCCCACCGCGTCCGCGTCGAAGTCGAGGTCGGCGGGCATGCTCAGTTCGTCGACCGTGAACGGCCCGGCGTCGACCCGGACGAACCGGAACCGGGGGCGTACGGCGGTGGGAGCCATGCGCAGGCCCGTCCCGTACGCGTCGGCCAGGTACTGCCGGGCCGACTCCGGATCGCTCGTGACGAACTCCCCGCGCGTCGGCGGGGTCGTGGCCGGGCCGCTCATGACCGCGGAGGCGTGATCCGAAGGGCGTGACCGTGCGGCCGCCCGATGCGTACGCCGACGTGAGGACGGCGCTCGGTGCGGGTCAGGCGTTCGACCGTCAGGTCGGGAACGCGGGCGGACATCGTCGGCCTCCGGGATCGCTGAAATCCCAGGCCGCTGCTTGACCCGTCGCGAGCCGCAGGCTCGCGCCCTCAGACCTTACTGTGCCCCGGTCCATTCGACGAACGCGGCGGGAACCCCGTCGCGCGCGGCGACGTGACGCCCCCACCCGGGGCGGGCTTCCGCTCAGCGGGAAGATGGCCGCCGCCGCGACACCCGATGCACTTCATTCCCAGCAAGAGGCCTGCCGGTGGGGCACCCCGGCGAACGCCCTCGACTCCCTCACCGTGCCGGTCGTGCTCAACCTCGCCGGCCACGTCATCGGCACGCTCCTGCTCAGCCCGATCGCGGACACGATCGGGCGACGCAACACGATGCTCATCACCGGGGCGGGCTCGCTGTACAACGCGCTCGCCCCCGGGTACGACGACTTCGTCATCGCGCGGGTGATCACCGAGCGCTGGCCGCTCGGACTGCCGTTCGCGCTGGCCGGGCACTCGTTCGACGACGGCTGGCGCTGGATGTACGGCATCGGCGCGCTGCTGGCGCTCGTCGCGATCCTGCTCCGCGTCGAACTGCCCGAGTCGCCCCGCCGGCTCGCCGGACGCGGCCGCCTGACGGAGGCGGACGCCGTCGTGACCGCCATGGAGGAGCGGGCGCGCCGGCACGGACCGCTCGCCGACCCGGAGCCGGTGGGCGACGAGGAGGCACGGCCCGTACGGCGGACGCCGGCGCTGGCGACGTACCGGGGGCTGTTCACGAACCCGCGTTACATCCGGCGGATCGTCGTCCTGCTCGTCATGTGGTTCACCGGGTACGTCACGGTCTACGGCTTCACCTCGGTGCTCACCGTGCTGAAGTACCCGCCGCCGGAGGCCGGGGTGATCACCGCGATGGGCGTCTTCGGCTTCCTGGTCCAGGGCGTGTTCATGGCGGTCTTCGCGGAGAGGCTCGAACGGCGGCACCGGCTGCCGATCGGCGCCGTGGTCACCCTCGCGGGCGCGGTCCTGGTCGCCGAGGCGGGGACGACGATCGCGGTGGCGTTCGTCGGTTCGATGCTCATCTTCTTCGGCTTCAGCGTGTGGGTCTCGCCGTCGTACGCCCTGACCTCGGAGTCCTTCCCGACACGGGCGCGGACGACGGGCTTTGGCCTGGTCGACGGCATCGGGCACTTGGGTGGTGGCATCGGCGTGCTGGCCATCGCCCCGTACGTGAAGCACCCGTCGGTGCTGGGCGCGCTGCTGCTGATCTCGGTGTTCCTGGTGGTCGCGGCCGTCGTCGCGCAGTTCACCGAGCACACGCGCTCGAAGGAGCTCGACGTCGTCTCGCCCTGAGGGGCGCGGGGTTCAGCGCGGCCCGGGCTCCTCGTGGGAATCGCCCTGGTGGGCCTGGGCCGCGACGTGCACGGCCTGAGGCGCGTCGGCCGGCGCGGAGCCGGTCTGGGCCGGGACGGCGTCGACCGTCGGCGCCTGCGTCGCAGC
>NZ_JBHLZP010000859.1:0-2256 GCF_042429965.1 Actinoallomurus acaciae | reverse complement strand
CCGGGTCGCGGTCCGCATGTGTCTGCGCCTCGACGACGTCCGGTGCGCCGTCGAGTGCCGCGACCGCGCACCGCCAGTCCTCCTGCCGGATGTCGACCGCGATGACCAGCGGGCCCTCCGGGTGCGGGCCGAGCACCGTCGTCGGACGGCCCCTCCCGGACGTCGCCGCCTGTGTCTCGGCGAGCAGCGCGAGGTCGCGCAGGCGGGCGGTGATCTCGGTGGCCGATCCGGTCGTCAGGCCGAGCCGGCGCGCCACCGCGGCGCGGGTCACCCCCGGTTCGCGCCGCATCTCCTCCAGTACGGCGAGCGCGCCGCGCCAGCGGGTGTCGCGGGCACGGACCGAGCCCGATCGGTTCGCGGGGCTTGCCATCGACGCCACTCCCTCCTTTATGCTCGCCACACGAGTTTATTACCGGGAGGCGCTGTGGGACAGGGACGGCTGGACCTCGCGAGAGTCGAGGGCGTGCTCTTGGACATGGACGGCACTCTGGTCGACTCCGACGGCACCGTCGAGCGTGCCTGGTCGACCTGGGCCGGCGAGTACGGCCTGGACGTCGAGACGGTGCTCACGGCGGCGCACGGCCACCCGGCGACCCGCACCGCCCGGAGCCTGCTGCCCGGACTCGGCGAGGAGGCGCTGAAGGCCGCGGCACGGCGCCAGTACGAACTGGAGTACGACGACGCCTCCGATGTCACGGCGGCCGTCGGCGCACGCGACCTGCTCGCGACGCTGGACCGGATGGGGCTCGCCTGGGCGGTGGTGACGACCTCCGATGACCGGCTGGCCAAGCAACGGCTCCACGCGGCCGGCATCGACCCGCCGGTGCTGGTCACGCTCGACGACGTACGGGCGGCCAAGCCCGATCCTGAGGGGTACCTGCGGGCCGCGGCCCTGCTGGGCGTCGCGCCGTCCGCCTGCCTCGTGGTCGAGGACTCGCCGCCGGGGCTCGCCGCCGGGCGAGCCGCCGGGATGCCCACCGCGGCCCTGCGGGGGCTCGACGGCGACCTCCGCCTGCCGGATCTCGGCCGGCTCGCCTCCCTGCTGGAGCGCTCACGCGTACGGCCGTGGTGGCGCGACGCCGTCGGATACCAGGTCTATCTGCCCTCGTTCGCCGACGCCGACGGCGACGGCTGGGGCGACCTGGCCGGGGTGTGCTCGCACCTGGACCACCTGACCCGGCTGGGCGTCGACGTTCTGTGGCTGACCCCCTTCTTCCGCTCGCCGATGCGCGACCACGGCTACGACGTCGCCGACTACCGCGCCGTGGACCCGTCGTTCGGCGGCGAGGCCGCCCTGGACGAACTGCTCGCCCAGGCACACCGCCGGGGCATGCGGGTGATCGGCGACCTGGTCGTCAACCACACCAGCGACGCCCATCCCTGGTTCGCCGCGGCCGCCTCCTCCCGGACCGGCCCGTACCGCGACCACTACATCTGGCGGGACCCGGCGCCGGACGGCGGGCCGCCCAACAACTGGCTCTCCCACTTCGGCGGTCCCGCGTGGACCCTCAGCCCGGCGACCGGCCAGTACTACCTCCACCTGTTCCGTCCGGAGCAGCCCGACCTGAACTGGCGCGACCCCGCGCTCACGGCGGAGGTCGACGCGGTCCTGGAGTACTGGCTCGGCCGCGGGCTCGACGGGTTCCGGATCGACACCGCCGCGTACCTGGTCAAGGACGCGGACCTGCGGGACAACCCGTCGCTCCCCCCGGGCCGGGTCCTGCCCGCGCGAGGAGTGACGATGGACTGGCGCCGCCAGGACCATCGCCACGACATCCATCAGCCGGACGTGCACGCCGTCCACGAGCGCTGGCGGCGGGTCGCCGACCGGCACGACGCCTTTCTCGTCGGCGAGGTGTACGAGCTCGAACCGCACGCGCTGGCGCGCTTCGTCGAGGGGGAACGGCTCCACTCGTCGTTCTGGTTCGGCCTGGTGGAGACCGGCTGGGACGCCGAGCGGATCGACACCATGATCGAGGCCGCGGCGACGGCGTCGTCTCGTCTCTCGTGGGTGCAGGGCAACCACGACCGGTCCCGGGCGGTGACCCGGTTCGGCGGCGGTGAGCCGGGCCGGCGCCGGTCGCTGGCGCTGCACGTGCTGATGGCGCTTCTGCCGGGGACGTTCTGGCTCTACCAGGGTGAGGAGCTCGGCCTGGGCGACGGCCACGTGCCGGCCGGGCGCGGCGCGGATCCGCTGGGCGCCGCCGAGCCGGGCGAGAGCCGCGACGTCGTACGCACCCCGATGCCGTGGCGGCC
>NZ_JBHLZP010000858.1:0-2256 GCF_042429965.1 Actinoallomurus acaciae | reverse complement strand
GCGCTCGCCGCCGGCGACCGCCCGCTGGCCATGGCCGACCGCGCCGAGCTGCTGCGCCGGCTGTGCGTGGCGCTGGAGCGGCCCGGTGTGGACGGCGTGCTGGGCACCCCCGACGTGATCGAGGATCTGCTGCTCCTCGGCGTCCTGGACGACAAGGTCGTCATCGGCTCGATGAACCGCGGCGGGCTGGTCGGGGCCTCGTTCGAGATCGACGACCGGTTCACCGCCTACGACGCGCCGTCGATCGCCGAACGAGGCCTGGACGGCGGCAAGATGCTGCTGCGGATCGACGACGAGGACCCGGCGACCGCCCGCACGCTGGAGTCGTGCGCGCACGCGGTGACCGGCCTCGCCCGGCACGGGCTGATGGCGATGGTCGAGCCGTTCATCTCCCGGCGCGACGGCGGACGGGTCCGCAACGTGCTCACCCCGGAGGCCATGACGCGGGCCGTCGCGATCGCCTCGGGGCTGGGCGCCAGCTCGGCCCACACCTGGCTGAAGGTGCCGGTCGTCGACGAGATGGAACGTGTGATGGCGGCCTCGACGCTGCCGGCGCTGCTGCTCGGCGGCGAGGTCACCGACGACCGGGACGCCGCGCCGGCGAACTGGCGCAAGGCCCTGGCCCTGCCCAGCGTGATGGGCATCGTGGCCGGCCGCACCCTGTTGTATCCGCCCGGAGACGACGTCGCGGCCGCCGTGGACGCGGCGGTGGAGGTCATGCCTTGACAGAGCACCACCTGCCCCAGGGAAGCACGGCGTCCGCGCCGTACGGTCTGGTCGTCACGCCGGAGACGGCGGGCTGGACCTACTCCGGGCTGCGGACGCTGGAGATCGACGGCGAGTACGTGTTCGAGACGGGGGAGGAGGAGATGCTCGTGCTGCCGCTGAACGGCGGCTGCACGGTCGAGTGCGACGGCGTGACCTTCGAGGTCGCCGGGCGCAAGGACGTCTTCTCCCGCGTCACCGACTTCGTGTACGTGCCACGCGAGGCCACCGTGCGCGTACGGGGGAGCGGGCGGTTCGCGCTGCCGTCGGCGCGGTGCGAGCGGCGCCTGACCGCCCGGTACGGCCCGGCCGAGGACGTGCCGGTCGAGCTGCGCGGCGCGGGCGTCGCCAGCCGCCAGGTGAACAACTTCTGCACCCCGGAGGCCTTCCCGTACGCCGACAAGCTGATCGCCTGCGAGGTGATCACGCCGGGCGGCTGCTGGTCCTCCTACCCGCCGCACAAGCACGACGAAGTACGCGAGGGCGAGTGCGAGCTGGAGGAGATCTACTACTTCGAGGTGGCCGGCGGCGGCATGGCCTACCAGCGGGTGTACGGCACCGAGGACCGGCCGATCGACGTGCTGGCCGAGGTGCGCAGCGGAGACGTCGTGGTCATCCCGCACGGCTGGCACGGCCCGTCGATGGCCACACCGGGGTACGACCTGTACTACCTGAACGTCATGGCCGGTCCGGGAGCGGAGCGGCAGTGGCTGATCTGCGACGATCCCGCGCACGCGTGGATTCGTGCGACCTGGGCGGGGCAGGAGCCCGACCCCCGCCTTCCCCTGACGACCTCGGCAGCGGAGTGACCATGAGGCTCACCACCGGACAGGCGATCGTCCGTTTCCTGGCGAACCAGTGGACCGAGCGCGACGGCGAGCGGCAGCGGTTCTTCGCCGGGTGCTTCGGCATCTTCGGGCACGGCAACGTCGCGGGGATCGGCGAGGCGCTGCTGGAGTACGGCACGGACCTGCCGTACCACCAGGCCCGCAACGAGCAGGCGATGGTGCACACCGCGGTCGGCTTCGCGCGGGCGCACGACCGGCTGCGCGCGTTCGCGTGCACCAGCTCGATCGGGCCGGGCGCGACCAACATGGTGACCGGCGCGGCGCTGGCGACCGTCAACCGGATCCCGGTGCTGCTGCTGCCCGGCGACATCTTCGCCACCCGCGCCGCCAACCCCGTGCTCCAGGAGCTGGAGGACCCGCGTTCGTACGACGTGTCGGTCAATGACGCGTTCAAGCCGGTGTCGCGGTTCTGGGACCGGATCAACCGGCCCGAGCAGCTCCCCTCCGCGCTGCTGGCCGCGATGCGCGTGCTGACCGACCCGGCCGAGACCGGCGCGGTGACCCTGGCGCTGCCGCAGGACGTGCAGGCCGAGGCGTACGACTGGCCCGAGGAACTGTTCGCCGAGCGGGTCTGGCACGTGGCGCGGCCCGTGCCCGAGCCCGCCGCGCTCGCGCGGGCGGCCGAGCTGATCCGCGGCGCCGA
>NZ_JBHLZP010000857.1:0-2258 GCF_042429965.1 Actinoallomurus acaciae | reverse complement strand
GCGGGGCGTCCGGCAGCGCGCCGGTCGGGCTGTTGCCGTTGCGGGCGTTGCCGCCGTAGTCCGGGTCGCACATCTGGTCGAAGCCCTTGCCCTCGTCATTGGGGATGGACTTGCTGGCGCCGTCGGACTCGCCCGGCGGCTTCACCCACGCGTACGCGTCGAAGCCGGCGGCCGGGGCCGCGGTCGGCCGCGCGCCGAGTCCCGCGCCGGACTGGTTGCACCAGTCGCCGACGTGCGGCCGCCGGTCGACGCGCTCGGCGTTGACCTGCGCGTTGATGTCGGCGGCCGAGCTCGGCCCGGTCGGGCGGCTCGAACCGCCCCAGCCGTTGCGGGACGTGTCGATGACCATGCCGATGCCGGAGGGGAGACCGTCGGAGATGAGCTGCTGCCGGAAGGCCGCGCCGAAGCTCGCCTCGTCGACGTACCGGTTCCAGTCCACCCAGGTCGACGGGCGGGTCTGGTCGTTGACCGGCAGGTACGGCTCGGTGGTGGGCGAGTAGTTGGCGGTGTTGATTACGAAGCCGTCGATGCTGTTCACCCCGGCGGTCGTGCCGCGGGCGACGGTGGCGAAGAGCTGCGCGGCGGGATCGAAGTTGCTGTCCCAGCCGAGCCAGCCGTGGTGCGCGGCGTCGAGGTAGGTGTAGACGTTGCTGATCGCGTGCAGCCTGTTCAGCGCGTACTGGACGCCCGCGACGTAGTTGCCGTTCTGCTGCATGGTCCGGCACTCGGTGGTCGCGGTGTCGCCGCTGACGTTGGTGACCAGGTTGGGCAGCGAGTCCGGCTCGATGTAGGCGATGATCTTCAGGTTCGCGTACTTCGAGTCGGCCATGATCGAGGCGATCGGGTCGATGTAGTCGGTCTTGTAGCGGCCGATCTCCGTCGGGCCGAGCTCGCCGTTGGAGGCCAGCGCCGCGCAGTCACGGCCGGGCAGATCGTAGATGACGAACTGCGCGTAGCTCGCGCCCTGCGCCAGGGCGGCGTCGAGGTGGTCGCGCAGGCCCATCCCGCCGTTCACCCCGTTGATCGCCGCGATGCGGTCGAGCCACACGGCCGTCGGTTGGTTCGCGACCGCGCTGCCGCCGTCGCCCTGGGCTTCGGCGGACCACTCGGAGTTCACGTAGCCCTTGCCGCCGGTGAACGGGTTGTCGGTGTGGTCGCCGCCGTCGCCCGGCGGGGGCTGCGTGGGGCCGGAGCCGGTGGAGCCGTCGCAGGTCGAGCCGTTCAGCTTGAACGACGCCGGCGTGGCGTTCGTGCCGGAGTAGGAGCCGTTGAAGCCCAGCGACGTCGAGGCGTTCGTGCCCAGGCCGCCGTTGTAGGAGACGCTCTTGACCGTGACGTGCTTCGCGGACTGGGTGAAGGTGCCGCTCCAGCCCTGGGTGACCTGCTGGTCGCCGGCGAAGTCCCACTCCAGGGTCCATGAGGTGAGCGGATCGCCGAGATTGGTGATGCTCAGGTCGGCGGTGAACCCGCCGCCCCAGTCGTTGGTGGTGTAGCCGACCGTACAGCCGGTCGCCGCGCGTGCCGTCCCGACGGCGACGAGCGTCGAGACGAGACCGAGCAGCAGTGCGGCCAGCGCCACTGCCGCCGGCCGGCCCGCGCGCGGGCGATGGACGTTGACATTCATGCGGATGCGTCCTCCTCAGGACTCTGGCGGAAGCGCTCCCGGGGGGACTCCCCCGGGAGTGGGCTCAGGAGGGTGTGCGGGTGTGTTCTCTCCTCTGTGCCGGGGGTCGGAATCCCGCGTCTTCAGACGGGGGAAGCGGGCCGGTCACGCGGAATCGCGGATGATCAGTTCGGTGCCGAGGATGACGTTGCGGCCGGGAGCGCCGGCGATCCGGGCGAGGAGTTCCCGCGCCATCCGGGCGCCCAGTTCCTCGAGGGGCCGGCGGACGGTCGTGAGCCTCGGCGTCACGCGGCCGGCGATCGGCGCGTCGTCGAAGCCGACCACCGCGACGTCGTGAGGGATGTGCCGGCCGGTGCGCCGCAGCGCGCGCAGGGCGCCCACGGCCATCTGGTCCGAGGCGGCGAGCACCGCGTCGATGTCCGGGCGCCGGTCGAGCAGCTTGTTCATCGCGTGCTCCCCCGACGCCTGGCGCAGGTCTCCGTACGCGACCAGGCCGGGTGTCGCGACGCCGATCTCGGCCATCGCCGCCCGGTAGCCCTCGAGCCGGTCGATGCCCGCGGCCCGGTCGGGCGGCCCGGCGATCGTCCCGATCGCCCGTCGGCCGGACCGGGCGAGGTAGTCCACCGCCGCTCGC
>NZ_JBHLZP010000856.1:0-2269 GCF_042429965.1 Actinoallomurus acaciae | reverse complement strand
TGGTGCTGGCGGTGGATGAGTAGAGTCGACCTGGGGCGCGTTACCGGGATTTCGCCCGGCACGTCTCCCCAGGTCGCTCTCCGAACCCGGCGTACGCATTACTGCGTACCGGGCTCTCCGCGTGACCGTGCCGTTAGGCTGGTGTCTTTCTGGGGGATGCCCAGGGAGTGGGGATGGTGTCGCCTCGGTAGCGATACCGGGTCACCGGTACCGTTCCCGGGTTGAACAGCTCTGTACCGGCGACGATCAGCCCATGTTCGGGGACGATGTAGCGTCGTCGGAATTCTTTCCAAGGCATTCGTTTTCGTCCCTTATGGCGTTCCCTGAGCCAGCGGGAAACGCGCGTACGCGCATACCAGCCCAGACTTGAGAACACGTGTTTGACGACCGCATGCTTGAAGTAGTTAGCCCATCCCCGCAGCATCTGGTTGATGCGGTGAATCAACTCACCTGGGACGATACTGAACATCGACCTGTAGGTCAGCGCCTTCACCTTCCGTCGGATGCCGGCAACCGACTTTTCTGATGCGAAGGTGTATACGTAGCGCTTGTGGCTACCTCGTTTTCGTTTCCGCTGGATACGGAATCCGAGGAAGTCGAACCCCTCGTCAATGTGACACACCGAGGTTTTCGTTTCCGACAGGCCCAGCCCGATCGGGGCCAGCACCTGCGCCACCACCTCACGCAGCGCCTCAGCGTGCGCTCGGGTACCGGAGATCATAATGACGAAATCGTCGGCGTACCGACAGATCCGCCAGACCCCGTCCCCATTGCGGCCCCGCTTTGTGCGCTGGTAAGTTGTGGCCATCGTCTGCTGGTATTCCTCGGCGAAGTAATCGTCGAGGGCCGACAGTGCGATGTTCGACAGAAGCGGTGAGAGGATACCGCCCTGTGGTGTGCCGGTGTAAGTGTCTCGCTCCATCCCCAGCTCGGTCAGGATACCGGCCTTCAGGAACTTCTTAATCAGGCGCAGCACCCGCTTATCTCCGACCCGCTTCCGCACCCGATCCATGAGAAAGGTGTGAGAAATGTTGTCGAAGCACGCCTCAATATCAGCCTCCAGTACCCACTCATATGAGCGGGTAGCCAGGAACTGAATCTCGGCGATCGCGTCATGCGCGCGCCTTCTCGGCCGGAACCCATACGAACATGGGCGGAAATCCGCCTCGAAGATGGGCTCAAGCACCAGCTTCAGCGTACTTTGAACGACCCGATCCTCCACGGTGGGGATACCGAGGCGTCTGAGTTTCCCATTCGCTTTAGGTATCATCTTCTCCCGCACCGGGGAAGGACTGAAGGACTCTTCCTTCAGCGCCGATCGCAGATCCTCCAGGAACGCCTTCGCCCCGGTCGACCGTTCGATGGAGGCGACGGTCCTGCCGTCAACCCCGGCCGACCGGGCACCCTTGTTCGACGCGACCCGGTCCCATGCGATGTGCAAGAACGCCGGGTCGTGCACGAGATTGAACAGGTCGTCGATCCGGCAGCCCCCATCAACTACCGCCCAACGGTGCAGTTTGGCCTGCATCCCCGCTACCTTTGACCGAGCCTGCGAAAGCGTCGGCCAACAGGCACCGGTCTTCACCGGCGCGTCTTGCGGCATTGTCAGCCCTCCCCTGCGGTTGCGCCGCTGACCCCGGCCAAAGCCGGAGCGTGCACGGCAAGTGCAAGTACTCCTCGCAAATCACGCTGCCGCCCTTCGCCCTGCGTCACGGTTCTCCCGGACCCCTATGGCGGGTCACAACGCCCGCGACTACTACGGCGGCTCCGCCCCGCGCCAGTGGCCACCAGCAGACGGCGTGCCTTCCCTTCCCCACACTGGATCGCGCGTCAGAAGGGGACCACTGGACGGTTCCCACGTTCACCAATCGATCGATCGACGGGTTAGGCATCCGGCTTTACCCCCGCGGCATCGCCAACGGCTACGCCGCAGACCTTCACCGCGGCCTCCCTGCCGGCGACTCCCACCAGACCGGGAGTTCCCCACCCCGCACGCGAGATGAGTACGCACCGCAACCAGCCCATATCCACCAGATTTGAGCTGGCGTATCTTTAGGCGGCTTCCAGCGCCGATGTCTCTCGTATACCTTCCCGTCTCGCTTGCCGGACCCGGCCCGTCTGGCAGTACCAGACCGTCCCGGCTTTGTCAGGGCCGCTTGCCACCCTCCCCGGCACCTCCCGGATCGGGCTGCCCTCAGCTTCACCGCCTTGCTGCGACAAGACAGCGATGGTGGTCTTTCACCCCCACTCGATCGATCAGCGCCTCGTG
>NZ_JBHLZP010000855.1:0-2277 GCF_042429965.1 Actinoallomurus acaciae | reverse complement strand
GCCCGCCCCGGTCCGGCGGCCTGAAGGGACGCGGCGGCCTCATCGCCGGTGTGCTGGCGGTCGCGGTCGTGGGTACGGGCGCCGGCATCGCCGGTGTGCTGGCGTTCGGCGGCGACGGCGGCAAACCGCCCACGCCGACGCCGAACCCGACCACGGCGGGGCCGACGACCCCGTCCACCCCGAACACCAGCCCCGCGGTCCCGACGGCCGTCATCCACGCCGCGACGCCCCGCTCGGTCCACGCGGTCGGCAAGGGCCAGCTCGTCAGCCTGCGGTGGAAGCTGACGAAGAACAACGACTACCCGATCTGGGTGCAGCAGGCCGACGAGGCGGGCTCGGAGCCTCCTCAGGCCCTCCCGCCTCGCACGCTCAGCACCACCATCAGCGGTCTCGACCCGGCGAAGGGCTACTGCTTCGTGGTGGGCGCGATGGTCGCCATGGGGCAGGGCGACGGCCAGGCCGCCACGGTCGCCTGGTCGAAACCGGCCTGCATCCGCGGCGCGCACGCCGGATAAGGCCGCGGTTCGTTACGCCGTGCTCGACGGGGCCCGGCTCAGGTCCACGACGCAGAAGGCGTTGCCGTCCGGATCCGCGAGGACGACGAAGTCGGCGTCCGGCGGGTACAGGTCCCAGTCGAGCCGGTCGGCTCCGAGCCCGATCAGGCGTTCGATCTCGGCCTCCTGTTCGGCCGTCGTGTCCACCAGCAGGTCGAGATGGATCCGGGGGCGCGCCTGGGCGGGTGACTCGCTGAGCATCAGTCCGAGTGCACGGCCCGACCCGTCCGCGTGCTCCAGGGTCCTCCAGTCCGCGCTCTCCCACTCTGATGTGGGCACCAGGTTCAGCGCGGACGTCCAGAAGGCCACGGCGCGGGGAATGTCGGTCACACCGATCACCGGGAATCCGAGTCTGAGCATGATCCCGAGTCTAGGGAACGCCCGGAACGGCCCGGGAACGCTCAGCGCGCTCGCAGCTTGCGCGGGTGCAGACGGCGGCCGGCGCGGCGGATCGGGCTCGCCGCGCGGGCGACGAGGCGGCCGATCTGGTCCGAGTGCCGCCAGGCGGCGTCGGCGGCGGCCGGGTCCGGCGGGCGCTGAGCGTACTCCGCGCGGTTGACCAGGTCCGCGAGCGGGCGCAGGTGGGGTTCGGTGCCGGCGACGGTACGCCCGCCGAAGCCGGCCACCTCGTGCGCGGTCAGCGTGGTCGCCCGCGGGAGCCCGACGGCGTGCAGCGTCTCGACGGTCTGCTCCCACGCCCCGGCGATCCGCTCGGCGGGCGTGGCAGCCGTTCGCCTGCGGCGACGCCGCAGCATCGGCAGGACGAGCACGGCCACCAGGTACACGATCGGGATGACCGGGAGGGCGGCCGGGGCGTACACCCACCAGGGCGTCGACCTGTGCGGCTTCTTCTTGACCGTCGGCGGCGAGGTCGGCTGTTTGGGCTGCGTGGAGCCGCCGTTGCCCTTGTTCTTGGCCGCGGCGTTCTTCTGCGCCTGCTCCAGCTTCTGCTGGGTGTCGCCCGCCGGGACCGAGCCGGACTTCTGCGAGCGGCCCGCCTGTTCGGGCGTCGGGTAGAACGGCACCCAGCCCAGGCCGGTGAAGTCCACCTCGGGCCAGACCAGCACGTCCCCGGAGCGCACCTGGAACTCGCCGTCACCGCCGACGCCCGGCCGGAAGCCGACGACCACACGCGTGGGCAGGCCGAGTGAGCGGGCCAGGACGGCGTACGCGGTGGCGAACTGCTCCGACGTGCCGCGTTTGGAGCGGGTGAGGAAGTAGTCGAGCTGTGCGTAGGTGTGGCCGGGCAGTCCGGACACGTCGTACCTGTCCGTCGCGCGCAGGTAGTCGGCGAGCTTGGCCGCACGCAGGAAACCGGTGTTCTGACCGGCGGTGATCTGCTCGGCGAGCTTGTGGAAGGCGGGCACCTGGGCGTTCGCGGCGGTCGTGCCAGGCGACTCGGGCAGGGCCGTCGCGGCCAGCGCCTCGGCGTCGCGCGCCGGCTCCGCGTCGGCGAGCTCGTCCGCGTCGTAGTCGCGCGCCGCCGACCGCACCGAGTACGTCTGGCCGGTGCGCAGCGGCTGGACGGTGGTGAGCACACCGCTCCGGGGGTCGACCGTGACGCCCAGGCCCGTGATGGTCGTGGGCCGGTCGGCGGCGGGCACCCACACACCGGGCAGGTTCTGGATGGTGTAGCGCTGGTCCACGCGGGTGCTGGGCCGGTGCCTGGTCACGTGCTCCGGTGCCGGAATCCGGTTGCCGGCCGCGACGAAGTTCCCGCCGG